>NZ_JAHCVJ010000009.1 GCF_018476885.1 Geoanaerobacter pelophilus | reverse complement strand
TGGTGGACCCGGCAACGAACGGCGCCAGCGAGGCATTGGCTGAGTTATGACAACCAAGGCAGTGGGCATTGATCTTTTTGATCGAGTCTCTGGTGCCGTTGGCAGTGTAGGAGATGTAGGTACCGGTGGTGTAGCTGCCCGGTCTGCCGGTGCCGGCGCCATAGATGACCAGGCTGACGGAGCCGCCGGGAACGCCCATGTGATAGGCGCTGTTGATGCTGCCGTCAGCATTGGCCTCCCAGTGACACTGGTAGCAGAGTTCGTTGGAGAGCGTTGCTCCCTGGATATGGTGCGATTGGGCCGCAAAGTGATTGACAACATCGACGCGGGTCCCTTGAACCTTGGCATGGCAGCTGAGACAACTGCCACCTTCGACAGTGCCGTTGATGTGCAGGGACGGATTGTTGAATGTCTTGTTGTCCGCATTCAAATGCTTATGACAACTGCTACAGTTAGATGAAGCGTGGCCGTTCTGCGGGGGATAACCGTGGCATTGGGCACAATCACCGCTGCCAGGATTGCTGCCGCCGGCAATGCCGTCGCCAAGGGTTGCCGTGCCGGTCAGGAATGGCACATTCCAAGAAGGAGCTGTTCTCGCAGGTGTGCTCGCCGGGAGGCTTGCCCCATGGCAATAAGTATTAGAGCAAACGCCGGAGAGGTAGGAAGGATTCAGCCCAGCTTTTTTGGCCAGAGCATTAAACGATACTTCTGCTGGGGCTGCTGAATCGTAATGACCGGCAGCGTTTACGTTATCAGTTGCCAGTGCAATAGAAGTAGAGTGGCACTCCGCGCAGCTGATAGCACCGGAATATTTGAAGGTAGTCGAAGAAATGTGATTGAAGTGCGCCCCTGCCTTGGGATCAGTGGTTGCAGTGGCACCGTTCAGGGCATTCCAGGGAGTGGCGCGATAGCCGTGGCATTTCTGGCATTTAGGCGTGGCAGACGCATAGCCCCAAGCCTGAGAGGTTATCCCGCCGTGACAATTGATATTCGAGCACTGCCCGGTCCCCTGGTCAAAGCGTGCCGAAGCTCCAACCGACGCGGGGTCGAAATAGACGTTGGGCGTGCCATTCAAGTGGTACCTGACTGCAGTGTAGTCTTTGAGCAACCCTGAAACCGTTTTGCTGACGGTCTTGGCATGGCAGAGTGAGCAAACGGTGGTATTGGTGGTGACTCCGACATGATTCTGGTGGCTGTTGGCGGTAGGGCTCGGCACCGGCCCGCCATTGGAATAATCCGGGGCACCGGCGTAACTGTTGCTGGTACCGTGGCAACTGGCGCAGCCATAGGAGGTTGAGACATTCCAAGCTGTCGGGTTCTGATAGACGATTGCTGCCGGGTTGCCGTTACTGTGACAGTAGATATTGGCGCAGAGTTTTGTAGAGCTATTGTAGGTTACGCTGCCGCCGCCGTGGGAGCTGGAGAAATCGGCAAACTTATTGGCATGATTAGCATAGTTAGCAATAGAATTGTTAGTCGCAGCAGTCTTGGCATGACAATCGGCACACAGCATACCGTTACCCAGACCCAAGCTCGTGTTGACGGCAGGGTTGAGGTGATTCTGATGTCTTCCGGACAAGGTGTTGCTGGTAGCGTCGCCATGACATGAAGTGCAGGTAGTTGTCAGTGAGGACCAGTTCGGGTTGCTGTAGGTCGGCGGGGTCTGTCCGTTTGAATGACAGTAGACATTGGTACAGCTCGGGGAGGTCCAGGTCCCGCCAAAAGATGAAGCCATAACCACGTTTCTGGTCTTGTTTACATGGTATTTTGCACCGGTGTACTGCTTGAGAGCCAGGTCATTGGCGGCATCGACCGTTTTGGCGTGGCATGATGCGCAGCGGTAGCCGTAGGTAGCAGTCCCCACATGCTTGGCATGCTTTCCGGAAAGAGCCGAATTGTTGCCACCATTGGCCGAGGCGTTGCCATGGCACCCAGTACAATTCGCCGGGACAGAAGTCCAGGCCTGGGTCACGAATGCCGGGCTGGTCGCTTTACCGTCGCTGTGGCAGTAACCGTTGGCGCAGGTTGTGCCACTCCATATGAACTTGGCAAAGGCTACAGTTGAGGAAATATTACGGTAACCGTTGATATGCCTGCGTTTGTCGGATATGGAGGTGTTGTTGCTCATTACTGTTGCAGCATGACAGGAGAAACAGCTGATATTGGCATTCCCCAGCTCATAGTAGCCACGGATATGCTTGCTGTGAGGCTTTGACCAGGTCGGCGCCGTATAGCCGTCAAAGGCCGAATTGTGGCACTCGCCACAGCGGAACTTGGTCGATGTCCAGAGGAAGCTGGTCTTCCCTGCCCCGCCACGACCATCGGAATGACAATACACGTCGCAGGTAGTACCGGAAGAGAAGTAGTATCCGGCACCATCCTGGCGCTGACCAGTACCGTACTGGACCGTGTTCGGCCTGGCTGCGCCGGATGGGACAACCGGCAGGTTGAACACAATCTGAGCAGCTGCGCCATTGACGCTAACCGGTCCGTTCACATGGTCGGTAAGCGGCGCAACGTTGTGGCAGGTACCGCAATAGAAAACATGACCAGTCTGACTTGAGGCATTGGTGTTGGTCCAGCCGTTGAGATTGGTCACGCTGGTGCCGCTGGCGTAATGTTTGCGGTGGGTCGATGACAGGCCAAAGGAGGCACTATTGTTGGACTGGTGACAGGAGCCGCAGTTGACGGTGGTTGCGGTCCAGTTAGGGTTGTTCCTGCCATGGCAATAGGTAACGCTGCACTGCGAGCCACTGTACACGCCGCTGCGGTTGGCGAACTTGGCCATCCTGACATCCCTGGACCTATTCAGATGAGCACCGCCGGGGATCAGGCTATAATTGGCGTCGGTGGTCAGTTTGTGGCAGGTGTCGCAGGTGAGGATCCTGTGATTGATCCCGGCGTCACCGCTGTTTGCCAGGTGTTTGGTATGCCGGCCGGTCGAAATTCTGGTCTCGCCGTTCAAGCCGGTGCCGTTATGGCAGTAATCGCAGGCAACCGTCCCCTCAGCGCCATTGGCGATGGCAGACCAGGCAGTAGGATTTTTGTAGGTTGGAGTGGCCTGGCCGCTTGAGTGGCAATAGATGTTAGTGCAATTGCCGGAGCTGTAGGCAACGCCGCCATTGGAAAGCGGTCCCCAGGAAACAGTACCGGAACCGTTGACATGCAGGCCGGTGCCGGTCGGCAGGATTGAGGTGTTGTTGGCATAAACGACAGTATTGTGACATTCGTTGCAGTTAAAGCGGGTCGCGCCGAATTTGGCAGTCTGATTGTTGATATGGGCCTTGTGCCCGAGTTTGCTCATCGGATTGGCAGAGTTTGCCGTACCGCCATGGCAGCTGGTACATCTGCTTCCGGACATGCTTCCTCCCACCCAATTGGGGGTGGATCCGCCGTAGTGACAGACAACATTGCTGCAGCTGGTGCCGTTCCACCGCATCGAACCACCGGCAAGACTGCCGCCGGTAACATTTATGAAGCCGTTGGGATGACGGTCCCGGCGACCGGAGATCAGGGCATTGTTTCCCGATGCTGTTGCCGCATGGCAGGCATTACAGGTAGCTGCCGTGGAAACCGTTGAGGTAAGGTGCTTGGTGTGGGCGCCGGACCATGTCGGGCTGGCGTCACCGGCCTTGTTGTGGCAGTTGCCGCAGGTAGTAGTGGAAGAATCCCAGGTCATTACATTTACCGGCGCACCACCACGACCGTTTGAATGGCAATAGGTGGCACAGCTCGTTTCCTGGGAATAGAGATATCCGGCTCCGTCGGGGACGACCGTCGTGCCTCTGGTCACAACGGAAACCCCGCCCGCTGGATATTGCCTTTCCGGCGGGATGGCAAAAGGAAGATTTATGACCACTTCGGCAGCAGCACCATTCGGCATGGCCGGGCCATTGACATGATGGGTGTTGGGCTCCTCGGAATGACAAGTGCCGCACATGAATACGTTGTTGGTGGCAGACTTGTTGATATTGGTCCACCCCTCATTGGTGTTCCAGAGCGGGGCAGTGCCTGAGTTGTAATGCTTGCGATGGGCGTTAGACAAGCCGCTTGTGGTGGTGTTGGTCGCACGATGGCACGTTCCGCACTGGCTGATGGTCAAAGTTCCCCAGGTCGGATTATTCCTGCCGTGGCAGTAGGTATTATCGCAACGACGGGTGGTTCCGCCCACCCACGAACCGGAGCGATTGGCGAATTTGGCAAAGGTGATATCGCGCACCCCGTTGATGTGAGTTCCGGTGTGATAGTCTATGGATGCGCCGTCAGGGCCCACGGTGGCGTCATGGCACTTGTCGCAGCCAACTGCGTTGTGCAGGATGCCTCCTGTCGGGCTTTGTCTGACATGGTTGTTATGGCGCTCGTCGGTCATGACAGTAGCATCGGCAAGAGTACCGCCATGACAGTAGTCGCATGAGACACTGCCTTCCGTACCGTCCGCTAACTCTGTCCAGCTTTTAGCCGGTTGTTTGAAGTTGCCATTACCGTCTGAGTGACAGTAGATAGTGGCACAGCCGTTGGTTTGATAAGATTGGGCACCGCCGCCGTTCTTGGTTGCCAGAGGTCCCCAGGCGACATTCTTCGCGCCATTGGCATGCAGCCCCCTGTTTATGAGCGAGCGGTTTGAGGCATCAACAGTACTGTTGTGGCACTCGTAGCACTTGAAGTCAAAATGGTCGAACTTCTGGCTTCTGTTATTGACATGGGCCTTGTGGGCATTCTTGTTCATCGGGGTCAGCGACAACTCGTCATTGCCGTGACAGCCGCTGCAATCTGTGGCCAGAGAGCTCCCCCACTGTGGGGTCTTGTCATAATGGCAGTAAACATTGCTGCAGGTACCATAGGTTGCACTCGGGGCAAGGTCTCCGGTAGACCCGGAATTGGCAGCCACCCCTGAACCGGCAGACTGGTAGGCGGCACCGCTGACCCGCGGCTCCGTGGCACTGAACTGCCAGCGGACATTGCCCTGAACATGAGAGATATCAGTCGCTGGGTGGCAGAAATCGCAATTATAGCTATAGCCGCTGGCTGATCCGGCGTGGGTCGGATGGCTGCCCATTGCCGGTGGAGTAGCAGTTGTGGCGCCATGACATGAGCCACAGGCGCTCTGGCCGGATGCGTCCCAACGGGGAGCCTGATTGCTGCCGCCGGTGAGTGGCGCCTTGCCAGGGGCCCCGCCGCCGTGGCAGTAGATATTTGCACATCGGTTTGCCTGGAGTGGATCGGTCACGCCGCCAGCAATGGTAGTGGCAGCCGTACCGGCAGCAAAGGGGTAGCCGCGCCGCGAGGAGGTAAACGGGACATAGGTACCGCTGGTCACCTTGCCACCGAAACCAAAGAATCCGATATCAATGGTGCCGCTCTGGTTAGGCATTTTGGGAGTGTTGTTATCTATGTAGTGGCAAGTGTCACAGACAAGGCTGCGCCCGGTGACGTGCGTGGCATGGGCACCGGCAGCACTGGTCTGCAAGGCAAAAGAAGGGCGTGGGCTACCGATCAGGCCGGTATCGCCACCTCGTACTGACGAAGTAGGCGGATTACCGTGGCAACCACCGCACGCAGCCTTGAATCCGGTATTATGTGCATGGCAGGTAGTGCAAACCTCTTTGGGATTGGGATGCCCTAACCCGGCACTGTTATTGGCGCTGTTGGCATTATGAAACTTGTTCTGACTATGGCAGACCTCGCAGATCCGATTCGAGGCGGCATGTGCTTTAGTGTCGTCGCCCATGCCGGTCTGATTGGCAAATTTCACTGGTACCGACTGCTGCCCATTCGGCCAGAGATCACCGTCAGGCGTATGAATGACGGTGCGGATGTTCTTCAGGTTCTCCTTGTTATTCGGCTCATGACAAGTGTCGCAGGTAAACTGCCCATACTTGCCGCCGGTAACGCCCCAACCGTTCGGCCATTTACTGCTCTTCGAGCCGGTGTCCACGCTGTTATGCAGGAGATCTGCAGCCTGGGAGCCGGTAGCGCAACACGCCAGCAAGACCGATATCATGCAGCAGACGGTCATCAATCTCTTCCGCGTGCAACTACCAATTATATCAAGAACCCTTCTCATCATATAAGTCTCACCTTTATCGAGCCGGATGGTTGTCATGATTCCCCCCTTACTGCCGTGCATGACAGCTGACACACTTGAGCTGAGCGCCCCAGGTGATATCAGGCTGGTTGACATGGCAGGCAGTCAGACAGGTCTTGGTGGCCGGATTCCATGTAGCAACGCTAAGATCGAAACTGTCGTAGGAATCTGCAGATTTGTAATTGCCGTTACGCGTCCAGCCAAGGGCATTGGCAACATTGGAAAGCTGTGCCTTTGTCTTAAATACTATCGGCGCAAATTGGACATCCTTTGAACCGTTGACATGCAGGCTAGTATTGGCGATCTGGCCTGGCTGCAATTGTGTGCGCGTTGACTGAGTATGGCAACTGCCGCAACGGAACAGGCTGCTGCTCCCGTCCATGGCGTAGGTATCAATGACAGTGCTGCTCACTATGCCGCTATGACAGGTATAACAGGCGATTGTTGAGGCAAATGCGCTGTTGCCGTGGGCCATGTTGCCTGAAGATGAAAATCCGAGGAAACCGTTCTGCTTGTTCCCCTTGCCGGTATTCACAAAGTGAATGCCGACCATGTGTCCGGTTTCGCGGTATGGAGCCTTGCCGACATTGCCGATCGCTGTCTGGGGGTTGTAGTGCGACTGGCCAGCATACTGCGGTGGGTTGTCGTGGCACGAACCGCAACGGTTTGCCCCGAAACTGCCGCCGTACCAGTTGGGGGTCTGCCGGTAATCGGCAAGCGCTAGAGACAGGGTGCGCCCATTGGAGTGGCAATACACTGTCTCGCAGGTGAGGCTGCCACTGCCTTTGGTAAATCCTGCCGAATCGGTGGTATTGAGATTATTGAGACTGTTCAGATAGCTGCCGCCTGCCTTGTTGGCGGCCAGCGTCAAGTCAACCGTACCGTTGCGATGCTTTGCCGGGTCGGTAGGATGGCAGTTGGCGCAGCCAAAACGATAGGTTGAGCCGACCGACTTGTTGGCCGTGTACTGGTAGAAGGTAACAATACCGCTATCAATGAGATTGCCGATATGCTTGGAGTGGCTCGCTGAGAGATTGCCATGGCAAACCTTGCAGCCGGCGCTGGTCGGATCACCCCAGGTAGCATTGCCGCCGCTGTGACAGGTGATGTTGGAGCAGACGTTTGTGCCGTTCCACGATGCGGTTGCCTCTTTGGCGCGGTTGAAACCGACGTTCCTGGTGCCGTTCAGGTGGAGTGATCCGGCTTTGATCGCCGTGCCGTCAGTCACCACCGTATCGGTATGGCAGGTATCGCAGCTGGCAGCACCCGTTGCCGTATGCGCCTTGTGGCTGTTGGCATACAGCTGGTTGATCCCGGCATTGCCGTAGTTCGGCTCTCCGGCAATGCTGGTGAAAGTGCCGGTGCCGGTTGACGCGCCGTGACAACCAATGCAGTTGTCAATGGCCGGACCTGCTGTCCAGCTGACCGCAACTCCAGGACCGCCCTTGCCATCCGAATGGCAGTAGGCGGCATTGCATGCAGCAATGTTCTTTCCAGCATAACTGCCGCTATAGTCCTTGAAACCGTTGCCATGGTTGCCGATGTTGGCAATCGACCGGTCGGTCGCAACAGTACGGCTATGGCAGGCCGCACACGCGATATTGTTACCGAGAACGGCGGCCTGATTGATATGGGCGGCGTGCTTGCCGGTAACTATCGGGTTGGCGCTGGAGGCATTGCCGCCATGACAGCCAGTGCAGTCAACCGGCATGGTTGCGCCCCAAACGGCATCAGCCGAACCGGTGCCATGACAGCTGATGTTTGAGCAGGTTTTGCCGCCGGCGTAAACGAATTCTTTCCCGCCCCCTTGAACAACCTCTATGGCACGGTTCAAGTGATTTGCTGCTGTGGCGATCGATACCCCGTCCACCGTAGTGGCTGAGTGGCAATAAACGCAGGTTGTAGCCCCGGAAACGCCGACATGCTTTTCATGGCTGTTGGCATACAGTGTCCCCTGCGAGGCGCTGGGGTAATTCGGCTCTCCGGCAACGCTGGTAAATGCCGGCGACAAAGATGCGCCGTGGCACCCTTTACAGTTGTTGATTGCCGGCCCGGCTGTCCAGCTGACTGACATCCCTGCCCCGCCTTTGCCGTCTGAATGGCAGTAAGCAGAGCTGCAGGCAGCGCTGTTCTTGCCCGAACGGGCCCCGGAGAGATCGGTAAAGCCGTTACCGTGCAGCAACGGGTTGGTAATGGCTTGATCAGAGTTGACAGTGGCGGCATGACACTCGGCGCAACCAAAGTTTATGCCATTCACCGCGGCATTATTAAGATGCTGAGAATGCATCCCGGTCTTGATCCATTTTGCCCCGGTAGAAGCGTTGCCACCGTGGCATCCGGTGCAATCGGACGGAAAGGTGTCGCCCCACACCGCGTTTACCGAACCGGTGCCGTGGCAACTGATATTCGAGCAGGTCTTGGCGCCGATATAGTCAAAGTTCTTGCCGCCGCCTTTCTGAACATCAATAACCCTGTTGGTATGATTGCCGATTATGGCAGTACCGGCAGCGGATACCGTGGCGCCGTGGCAGTAAACACAGGTTGCGGCACCGGCGCTACCCACATGTTTCTTGTGGCTGTTGGCTTTGGCAGCACCAGCAGCTGTCGTGACATAGTTAGGCTCGCCGGCAGTTGAAGCAAAGTCCGGAGCAGCATCACTGCCGTGGCACCCGGTGCAATCAAGGGAAACGCCGCTGTTCCAGCCGGTTGCAGCGGTTATTTTCTGGGTGCCCTTGCCGTCAGTGTGGCAGTACGAGGCGGAACAAACACCATTAGCTGCCGAATACGTTGAGCCGTTGCCGGCCTTGGCACCGGAATAGTCGACCAGCAGATTGACATGGTTCGCCTTGTTGCTCAAAGTGGTGTTGCCGCTGACGGTCCTGGCGTGGCAGGCGTCGCAGGCAAAGTTGCTGCCGAGCAGAGCAGCGTTGTTGATATGAGCGGTGTGCCTGCCGGTTGTTATTGGCGACACACTTCCTGTTGCCCCGCCGTGGCAGCCGGAGCAGTCGGTTGGGAAGGAACTGTCCCCCCACACCGGGATGATTCTTGGCGAACCGTTTTTGCCGTCGCTGTGGCAGGCGACATTGCTGCACTGGCCATAGGACTGGCTCGGGGCAAGATCGCTGGTCGCTCCCGCATGTTCGTCTGCAAGTGATCCGGCAGCCCGGTAAAGCGCTGCGGCAACACGCGGATCGCCATTGGCGCCGAACTGCCAGCGAACGCTCCCCTGGACATGCGATACGTCCGTGGCAGGATGGCAGGTAGCGCACTGGAACGCATAACCGTTGAATCCGGCGGCAGAGCCGGTATGTTTCACATGGCTGCCGAGGGTCGGCGGATTATCATTGGTGGTGCCGTGACAGTTGCCACAGGCATTCTGCCCCTGGGCATCCCAGCGAGGCTGCTGGTTGAGTCCGCCGCCGAGAGGAGCATGGCCTGGGGCGCCGCCACCATGGCAGTATACATTCTGACAGCGATTGGCCTCAGCATAGGTGGTTTTGGCGGCAGCGATAACGGTCTGCGCAGTTCCTGACGCAAAGGAATAGCCTCTGGTGGCGGACGAGTACGGGACATAAATACCGTTGGTTACCCTGCCGCCGAAGCCGAAAAAGCCGATCTGGATGGTGCCGCTCTGATTAGGCATCTTGATGCCGCCATTATCGATATAGTGGCAGGTATCGCAGACCATATTCCGCACCTGGGTGTGGGTATGATGCGCGCCCACCTGCCCCGGTTCAAGAGTTCTTGAAGGCCGCGGCAGGCCGATCAGGCCGGTATTGGTACCGAAAACAGCTGAGGTTGGCGGGTTGCCGTGGCAACCGCCGCAACCGGCTTTGAACCCGGTGTTGTGCTTGTGGCATGACGTGCAGACTTCCTTGGGAGTCGGATGCCCAAGGCCTTCGGTATTATTGGTGGTATTGAAGTTATGGAACCGGTTCTGGCTGTGGCAAACCTCGCAGATTCGGTTGGAATTGCTCCGGGCTTTGCTGTCATCGCCCATACTGGTCTGGTTGAGGAAGACAACCTGCACGTCCTGCGAGCCATTCGGCCAGGCGTCTCCGTTCATGGTGCTGATAACGGTCTTGATGTTCTTGGTGTTGCCTGAATCCGGGGCATGGCAAGTGCTGCAGGTGAACTTGCCATATTTGCCGCCGGCCACGCCCCAGCCTCCCTGGGCCTGCCACTTGTTTGATGCGGTGTCGGCACTATTGTGAATCAGGTCGGTAGCAGCAGCCAGTGACGGCACAACAAGAGTTGCCAGCACAACCAGCAACAATAAGTGCATGGTACATTCAACAGCCCTAGAATTCATGATTGACACTCTCGAAAAAATAGATCTCATGTCCGTCCCCCTCACTGGTTCGCATGGCAGCTTGAGCATTGCAGCCCCGCGCCCCAGGTGATTCCTGGCTGGTTGACGTGACAAGCGGTGAGACAGGTCTTGGACTGAGGATCCCAGGAGGATACGCTCAGATCGAAACTGTCATATGAATCGGAGGTCTTGTAGTTACCATGGCGGTTCCAGCCAAGGGCATTGGCCACATTGGCTAGTTGTGCCTTGGTCTTGACCGTAACCGGTGCAAACATCACATCTTTGACCCCGTTGATATGCATCGAGGTGTTGACGATCTGGCCCGGTTGCAGCGGTGTCCGTGTTGCTGCGGTATGACAGCTGCCGCAGCGGAATTTGCTGGAAGTCCCGTTCATGGCATAGGTATCAATCTGGGTATTGCTTACCACCCCGCTATGACAGAGATTGCAGCTTATGGTGGTTGCAACCGCCTGGTTGCCGTGGGCCATGCTCCCCGAAGAGGAATAACCGAGGAAACCGTTCTGCTTGTTACCCTTTGTGGTGTTTTTGAAATGGATCCCCACCAGGTGCGCGCTTTCCCAGGCGAATGGTCTGCCATTGCTGCCAAGTGAACTGTCGGCAACATAATGGGACTGTCCGGCATACTGTGGCGGGTTGTCATGGCACATGCCGCACTTGTTGCCGGTATAGCTGCCGCCATACCAGTTCGGGGACTGGCGGTAATCGCCGGCGACCTGCGCCAGGCTCTTACCGTTGGAATGGCAGTATACCAGGTCGCAGGTAAACTGCGTGGAAGAGGTTCGCGTGTATCCCGCTGAAGCGCTAGTAACAAGGGTATTCAGGCTGCCCAGATAGCTCCGGCCCGCCTTGTTGCTTGATACGTCGATATCCACTGTACCGTTGCGGTGCTTCGCCGTATCAGTCGGATGGCAGTTGGCACAGCCATAACGGTAAACCGATCCGGCTGACCTGTTTGCCGTGTAGTTATACATGGTGACCAGGCCGCTACTCATCAGATCGCCGATGTGCGCCGTGTGAGCAGCGGACAGCGACGGATGGCAAACGCGGCAACCAGCGCTAGAGGCATCCCCCCAAACCGCGGAACCGCCATTGTGGCACGCAATGTTTGAGCAGGTCCGACTGCCTTTAGTCCAAACCGCGGTGGTCTCTTTTGATCTATTGAAATCGATATCGATCTGACGGTTCATGTGAGCAGAAGCCGCCTTGATTGCAGTTCCGGCTCCAATGACCGTGTTGGTATGGCAGATATCGCAGGAAGCGGCGCCGATCTGGCCGGTTATCTTTTTGGTGTGATTATCGTGGCTGTTGGCTCTCAAACCAGCCTCAGTGGTATAGTTCGGCTCTCCGGCAACACTAGTGAAAGTGCCGGCGCCTGAAGCGGCACCATGGCAACCGTCGCAGCCGAGCGCCGGCCCGGTTGTCCAGCTGACCACCCTGCCGGCACTCCCCTTGCCGTCCGAATGGCAATACGCTGTTGCACATGAGGAGGAGTTCGTGCCAGCAAGTGTTCCAGAATAATTGACGAAGCCATTGGCATGCTTCGCACTGTTGCTTACTGACGTATCGCCGGACACAGTAACGCTGTGACAGTCAATACAGCCAAAGTTTGTCCCCAGAACACCCGCATTGTTGATATGAGCTGAGTGCTGTCCAGTGGCGAGTGGACTGGCAGAGCTTCCGTTGCCGCCATGACAACCGGTACAATCAGCCGGTAGCTGCTGGCCCCACTGAACCGATGGGGAACCGTTACCGTGACAGCTGATAGTGGCGCAGGTTTTAGACCCCTGGGTCCAGACAAATGTCTTGCCGCCACCCTGGTCAACATTGATCACCCGGTCGGTGTGATTAGCGATAATGGCAGTACCGGCCGCATTTACGGTGGTACCATGGCAATAGACACAAGTTGAAGACTGAGCGGACACACCTACATGCTTCTGGTGACTGTTGGCCTTGGGCTGGGCAGTTCCGGCATTGAGGTAGTTCGGCTCACCGGCGGCAGAGGCAAAGGCCGGTGCAGCATCCGAGCCATGACATCCGGTACAGTTAAGGTTGGCGCCACTGTTCCAGCCGCTGGCAACAGCCATCTTCGGTGTGCCTTTACCGTCGGTGTGGCAATAGGTTGCGGAACAAACGCCGGTTGCACTTGAATAAGAGGCGTCACCGCCGGCCCGGACACCGGAGAAGTTGCGGTAGCCGTTGCCATGGTTGGCAGGATAGGCGAATGATCGTTCGTCCGGGTTGATGGTCTTGGCGTGGCACTCGGTGCAGCTGTAGTTGCTGCCGAGCAGGAGTGAGTTGTTAATATGGGCGGTATGACTGCCGGAGGCAATCGGGATGCCGCTCGCCACATTGTTGCCGTGGCAACCGAGACAGTTGGCAGTTAGCGGGGCACCCCAGGTCTGGGTGAATGACCCCTTGCCGCCGTGACAACTGATATCGCTGCAGGTCTTGCCTGTCGCGACCCAGGTGAAGCTCTTGCTGTTGCCCGGCACCACATCGATCACCCGGTTGGTATGACTACCAACAAGGGAGGTTCCATCGACAGCAACGGTAGCAGCGTGACAGTTGATACAAGCGGCAGCCCCGGTGTCAACATGGTTCTGGTGGCTGTTGGCCCGTGCCGTACCGGCTCCGGTGCTGGCATAGTTCGGCTCGCCGGCTGTCGAACTGAACGCTGGCGAGAGATCAGAACCATGACACCCTTTGCAGTCCAGTGTTGCTGAGGATTTCCAGTTAGTGGCAGTCATGTCTTTCTGAACACTCTTGCCATCGGAATGACAGTAGGAAGCCGAACAGACGCCATTTGCGGTTGTATAGCTGGAACGACCACCGGCAAGCGGACCGGTGTAGTTCTTGTAACCGTTACCGTGGTAGGCCGGATCAACTATGGATCGATCAGTCCCAACGGTCAGTGCGTGACAGGTCACGCACCCGTAATTTGTCCCAAGCACTGCAGCGTTGTTCATGTGAGCGGCATGCTTGCCGGATGTCTGCGGAATGGAGCTGGCGGCATTGTTGCCGTGGCAGCCGGTACAGTCGGACGGGAAGGACTGCCCCCACCGGGCAGGAGACGGCCCACCGTGACAACTGATCGAAGAACAGGTATTTGTTGCCGAGTCATAACTGAAGCTCCTACCGCCACCGGCAGCAACGCTGCGTGTTCCATCAAGATGGAGAGTGGTAGTAATCAGAGCACCCGATGCATTGACGGTATCATTATGGCAGAAGATACAAGCAGTGGCCCCGGAACCACCCATATGCCGCTGGTGGCTATTGGCCCGGGCAGTGCCTGCACCGGTATTGGCATAGTTCGGCTCACCGGCAATCGAGGTAAAGGCCGGCGCAGAATCTGAACCATGGCACCCCTTGCAGTCGTTAATGGCAGGACCGCTAACCCAGTCCACGTTTACCCCGGCAGACCCTTTGCCGTCGCTGTGACAGTAGGCGGTATTACAGGCAGCCCTGTTTCTCCCGGCAAAAGCCCCGGAGAAATCTTTGAATTTATTGACGTGATTGGCAACATTACTGATCGTCATGGCATTATTAACAGTATTGGCATGACAATCAGCACACTTCAGATTTTTCCCGAGAACTGCGGCCTGGTTGATATGCTGGCTGTGTTTACCGGTATCTATCGCTGCTCCGCTGGCCAGATCGGCCTTGTGACAATCTGCGCAGCCCAATGTCCCGGCGCCCCAACCAACATTCTTCGTGATGCCGTTGCCGTCACTGTGACAGTAATTAGCAGAACAGCTCCCGTAACCATCACCCGGCACATTTGCACTCTGGCTGTAGTTTCCGCCGAAACTACTGCTGAAAGCTACGTCAATCGTCGAGTCGGCGTGTTTAGAGGGAAGGTCGTTGCCTGCACCGCTATGGCAATCGCCGCAACTGAAGCTGTAGGTCGATATATGTTTGCCATGGGTTCCAGTAGCTATAGGCGAAGCATTGGTGCGGGTGCCCCCATGGCATGAATCGCACCCTACCCTGTCGCCACCCCAGGCTACCGTTTTATATGAGGATGCCGGACCTGAACCATTGGCGGACTGTACATTGCTGTGACAATAGACATTACTGCAGTTGCCATATGCCCCTGTAGTGGCAAGATAGGCAGTTGAAAACTGGTTGAAGCTTTTATAGGTAGCTGAAGCTGAGAGTGCAGAAAGGTTGATCTTGACGCGCCCGTTCACCATATGCCGGCTAGGCGAGTAGTAATCGTCGTGACAGTAGGCGCACTTCGCCTTGTCGTTGCCGAGCTTACCGACATGGGTCTTGTGGGCTCCGGTTGAGACATTCCCCATGATAACCGAAGTAGGCGGATTAGCCTGGGTAGTGCCATGGCAGGAAGAGGTCTCGCAGCTGCCGAGAGGCCCCTGAACCCATGACACCGCCTTGGCAGCCCTTCCGGATGAATAGTTCCAGAATCCACCGTGGCAGTAGACATTACAGGTTGTAACATCAGGGGCACGCTTAAGGGTGGTTTCCGGATTATTTGGGGCTAAGGCATAGTTGTTTCGGAAACTCGCAGCATTCGTGCCGGTGATTTCACCCTTGGTAACAGTGCCTGAGAACGGCGGCCAGGTGTTTTGGTCAATCTTGAAACCAAACTCAATCATATCATTGCCGGCGTAGCCATGGCCGTAATTGTTGTGGCAAACCTGGCACTCAAATCCGAGGATATTCCTGTGTTTATTATGGGCGCCGATATTGGACGGCGGTGCATCAACAGTCCCCCCAAGCGCAAGAGTTGGTGGGGTGACCATGCCTGAAGGCCCACCATAATAGGAATTATCAGTCGGGGGATACCCGTGACACACGTTGCAGGCCTTGGGATCGGGTGGTTTGTAGCCGACATTGTGCTTATGGCAATCGGTGCAGTCCTTGCGGTTGCTCTTATGGGAGGAATGGGTCTTGTCACCGATCTTAGAGGCACTGTACTGATGATATACCGTATTATGATGACAAACCTCGCAGACATTTCTTGATGTTTGCGTATTTACGGTCCTCTCGTCGTTACCGAAAATCCCGACTGCATTATTGCCACTACCAGTGTAGCGGTTGAAAACTACCTGTCTCGCTCCTGTTGGCGTAACAATGACAGTCTTTAATTTCTTGACGTTCATTGACGCTGCCTTTTCATGACAGGTCTGACAGGTATAGCCAGCACCCCAGGTTCCGTATTTGGTCCCGAGGTTTGCGCTGTTATGCAACAACTCTGCAGAGGAAGCAAAGCCTTGAGCAGGCAAACCGCAGAGCGTTATGACACAAACCAGCCATAACAAATTGCCGATGACCCCATCGAAAAGAGAAACTTTCGCACTTAAGAGCGCTTTGACAGGACGGTTCATACCGCTTCCCCCGCAAAATCAACAGCAGAAGTTGTCATTGTTTGGATACCTATCAAACCTTCAGTAGTTTTCTTATTAAGTTTTAAGCACTTACAATTAAGCACTGATAATAAAAGGTCTTGTTTTAATCAGATGCGCGATTAACAGGCGATTACAGGAGGAGACCTCCCCGCAGGGGGAGAGTACAGATAATGCATTAGTAGAGAAGAGGTTGGCAAGGCAAGGAGCAGCCCGCAGAACAGTATTGGCACGAGGGCACTTAACACGTTTAATTCGGCATCAATATATTGCTGATATTTCTTTGTCTCGCAAAAAGACTCTGTAAAATCCAACTGCTCCAGGTGAACGGTCGCATTACTGGCATGAGGCAGGTCAGAGACGTAGCTACCCATCTTGACAAACGCGATTGAGATCAGCGCAATGACAACAAAGCAATAGATGATTTTTGATTTAAAAATTTGCATAGAAACAGTCATCCAGCTACCGAGGATATTTGGTTAAAAAACCAAATTGATCCAGTCATAAAACTGTTTTAGCTTTCATTAATCAACAAAAACCAGCCAACTAGCTGTTTTTTCTAAACACAAAATATCGGCAATTTTTCTAATGAGATTTATGCACGATCGGAGCCACAACAAATAAACATATTTTTTGTAATTCATTTCAATGATTTTACATTATTAAATAATCTCAAATAATATATATAGTAATGAACACACCTGAGCCCATAAGGCTGCAACAGCCCCCAATGATAATCACGAATCATGAGGTTAATACGGTAAGCCCTGATCACTATGCTCAGCTGTTACAATAGCTTGTGTGCAATGTGTGCATGTGACTTTGAACTTGCACCGGCAACTGCCAGCGAGTATTATTAAAAACTTATTGAATACCAACCTGATTGGGGATGGAAATGCTTGCTTCTTTTAATAAATCTACCCTTCTGCTAGTGCTCTGTCTTATTTTTGTCTCAGGGGTCGTTTTTGCCGCAGCATCAGGACAACTCTCACCTGAACCCAATCTCAGCGGCATAACCATTGAAATCTCAGGTGTAATGAACTCAGGGGTCTACAACAAGGCGATCACTCCCAAAATTCAGATATTGGGAGGCGACGCGAATATCGAAGCAATGCTTAACAATGCTCCGTACGACCTAAAAGAAATAGCAACTGACGGCGAATATGTGCTGGATGTTTCAGCAGTCGATGCTCTTGGGAAGCGCACCAAGAGCTCAGTTTCATTTATCATCGACACTTCTGCTCCAAGCAGCTCGGCCCAGGTGAATACGCCGAAGCATATTACCGCCAAGACCCTGTTTATCTCCAATTCAAGCAAAATAGAGCTGTCCGCTGAGGACACCGGGCCAGTAAAGTCGGGAGTTGACCGTATCGAATACCACTGGGGGGACTCTGCGGAATGGAAGACCTATCGAGAGCCTCTCGACTTGACCACCATATCAAAAGGCATACACGTACTTACCTTCAGGTCTTGGGACAAGGCAGGTAATATTGAATTACCCAAATCCATCTCCTTCAGTTTGGATACAACAGCTCCGACGAGCAAAATAGAAGTCGGCACCCCTTACTACAAGGATAGTGATGGCAAGGCCTTTGTTTCCAGCGCAACAACCTTTACCATAGCGGCAACAGACGAAGATTCAGGACTAGCTCAGATAGAATACCGGGTTGATAAAGGTGCATGGCTTACTTACAGAGAAGCTTTCCGAATCGAGGAGGAAGGTGAGCATAAAATTGAATTCAGAGCCAGGGACAATATCGGTAACCTGGAAGATGGGCAATTCCTGAGCGTTATTAATGATGCAACACCGCCAATATCGACATTGCTTACCGGAGACAACCAGGCCATTACAACAAATGTCTTTTATACCAATAGTCCGTCCAGGTTTGTCATAACCGCATCAGACATGCTTTCCGGGGTCAGGAGAACAGAATTCAAAATAGATCAAGGAGCCTGGCAAACATACTCGCCATTTCCCGTTGACGATAAAAGAAATCATTTAATCTCATTTCGCAGCTCTGACTATGTTGGTAATCAGGAAACAGCCAAGTCAATTGAGGTGCAGATAGACAAAACGCCACCTGTGACAAAGATCAATGTAGGCGCTCCCAGCGTGACTACGGTAAAAGGTAACCTCATTGTCAATGACAGCACTTTTTTTAACCTTACCGCCACAGACAATCAATCCGGTGTCAATGCGATTGAATACAGGGTTGACTCAGGTGACTGGTCCTCATACGAGCCGTTCACCATACAGCAGGGCGGCCTCCATACTATTGAATTCAGAGCCAGAGACAAAGCCGGCAACGTAGAGCCCGCCAAGTCGCTAAAAGTAATGGTTGATGTTGAACCGCCGGCATCACAGATAAGCGTCAACAATGAGAAAATAGACACCGGCGACACTGTTTACTCTGACAAGCCGGTCAATATTGCCATCACAGCTTCTGATAAGAATATTGAAATCAAGGGGTCTGAGTACAAGCTCGACGATAGCCCGTGGAAAACATATCAGCCGTTCTCTATTGCCGACGAAGGGATTCATCTCGTTGAATTCAGAAGTATTGATCAGCTCAATAATATTGAACCAGCCAGGTTTATCAAGGTGATTATTGACCATACTCCGCCAGTAACATCTCTGGTAATCGGCGAACCAAAGCAATCTGCACCGCAAACCATCCAAGTAACCGATAAAACGGTACTTTCCTTGAGCGCTAACGATGAATTGTCCGGTGCTGCAGCGAGTGAATACCTTATTCTCGGCAAAGGGATACGGCAAGGGACAGAGCCGTTCAGCATATCAACGGCAGGAGACTATGAGATCAGGTACTGGAGTACTGACCGAGCCGGCAACAGAGAAGCTGCAAAAGTCACGCAAGTCAAGGTTGTCATTCCACCACCGCCTCCGCCACCAGCCCTTGTCACCAATGAAGTCCAAAACGACAAATCAGGCAACAAATCTGCATCAGATCAACGATCTTTTGACCCTGACATTCCAGAATCAATCCTGATGCCGCAAAAACCTGCGCCAGCCGCTCAAGAGGAACCTCAACCGAAAAACAAGGTAAACGTACGGATCACCGGGCAGACGGGAAGCGAGGAATCCGCTTACGAAACTGATTATCTCTCAGGAACTAATCCAATCTTAACTAGTGAACAAACCAACAAAAACTACACAAAAGAATACTTCGGACTTGGCGGAATCAATGCCCTGATCATAACTATCATTTTTATCATTCTTTAACCTGCTTAAGTACCGCAATTCCGAGCCGATATTATTAAAGTCACGACGTCCTGATCGGAGAAGGAGAATTAAATATGAAAAGAGTTTTGCTTGTAGACGACAGCATTTCTGTAGCCCGCCAACTTGAAAAAATCCTTGTAGAAAGTGGTGACTTTGAGGTTGTCGGCCAAGGCAAAAACGGCCTGGATGCTATCAAGTTGTTCCAAACTCTCCATCCAGACATCATTTGCATGGACATGAACATGCCTGGCATGGACGGGATAACTGCTTTGCGCACCCTTATGTCTCTGGACAAGACTGTTAAGGTGGTAATGATCACCTCTTTGGGAGGGGTTGGCGACAAGTTCAGCGAAGCGATCAAGCTCGGTGCGATGAATGTTATTTCTAAACCGTTTGAAGCAGAAAATGTCCTTAAGATCCTTCGTAGTCTCTGAAAACGAATGCCACTGATCATGTATGCAGAAGGAGATTAACTATGGCTGTAAAGTTTTTTGGTCAATTCCTGGTAGAGCAAGGTGTGATTTCCAGAGAAACTTTGCTTAAGGCAATTGAACTGCAAGAATCAACGAACAAAAGCATAGGCGATATTGCCATTGAGATGGGTCTGATGACCCAGGCAGACGTGGAGCAGGTAAACCTTGCTCAGCGTTCGGAAGATTTAAGATTCGGCGATATGTCCGTGAAGTTAGGATTTCTCTCTGCAGATACCCTGCAACAAGCATTGCGCAAACAGTCAGACTCTCACCTCTATATCGGCAAGGCAATCACTATGGTTGGCGGTCTTACCGAAGACCAACTGGAAAAATACCTTGCTGATTTTAAAGCAGATCAATCTCAATATGTTACAGACCGGGTGCAACTACCTGCAGGAGTGCAACAACAACCGTTATGGGAAATGATGGCTGATCTAAGCTACAAGATGTTGACCAGAGTGGCCCGGCTCACTTTCAGGCCGGTACCATGCGAAGTTGTCAGCTGCCTTGCCAGTTCTCATATTGTAGCGGCAATGGACTTTACGGGCGATATTCGCTGCCGGTATGTCTTCTCTGCATCCGAAGAGGTCCAGATCCAGATTGCCAAGGCAATACTGAGCCAGGATGAAGTATCCCATGAACCAAAAGAAGTGCTCGATGACACAGTGATGGAATTCATCAATGTCGTCTGTGGAAATATAGTGGCAAAATCAGTTCAGCTTGGAATAACACTCGATATAATGCCGCCGGAAATCCTTGAAAGCCAAGACGACATTGAAATCCCGGTAGGATATACCGCTCTTAACTTTCCCATCTGCCTGGCAAGCGGCAACGCGGCAATTACACTCATAATCTACACCTGATTACCCTCAGCAAGTATAAAAGGAAAAGCCCCGTCGGTTACCATCTCGACGGGGCTTATTGCGTTTATCAGCGTCATCACCGGCTATTTATGGGTCCCTAAAAGACTCTCTATCTTTTTCTCGTCCGCCCCAACGACTTCCTGGCCGTTAACAAAAAAAGTCGGCGTACCTTGCACACCCAATTTTCTGGCAAGCGCGATGTGTTCCTGTGCCAAAGACTTTACCGAGTCACTGTAAGTAGCACCCTGAGGCGACGGCTTGCCCCCCATCATGTCTTCATAGGCAGCAGCCTTATCCTTTGAATTAAGGATATGGTGAATCTTTGTGATGGCTTGCGGATGGGCAAAAGGAGCAAAAAATACATAGCGGGTCACGTCTTTGCGTTTCTTGAGGAACTCGGAAGCCTTACGGCAATAAGGGCAGTCAGGATCAGTAAATTCAATCACCGTATTCTTTCCCGAACCGATCTTTACTGCTTTTTCCAGAGGGAGCGACTTGACCAGTTTGAGCGTGTTTTCTTTCAGTTCCTTTTTTCTTTCTGCAGACAAGGTCTTACGATCCTTGGTGTAAATCTCACCGACAAAAAGATATTCTTTTTCCGGGAAGAAATACAAAACATTCTGACCGGAGACAACTTCATACATACCGGCAATGTTGGTTTCTTTGATGCTTTCAAAGGTAAGGTCGGGGAACGCTTGCCGCAAAACGGTTTCAGGCTTGACGACCAACGGGGCGGCCACAGCAGATGCGGCAATCAAGGCCATAACAAACCAACTCACCAGTATCCTCAATGAAACATTCATGTAAACCTCCTTTGTAATTGCTGGGTTTTCAACAGCTGCAACACCACTTATTTGCCGACTGTTGCGGCAACAGGTCGGTATGGGCTCTCATTCAACACCTTGGGAAGCTCCCCCACTATCTCGACAACCGGTCCATCCTCCAGCTCTTCGAGTTCACCGGTATCATCTTCATAATCATCTTCGCCCACAGCCCAGTTATAGAGCTTCACAGAGTCCATAAGAACAGGATTTTCCGGCAGATCATACATGCGATTCTGCATGGTCTCATCAAAAAGCCCTACACAGCCGTGAGACGCAGGCTTGCCCGGAAGATCGCGAGCGTGAATCCAGTAAGATACATTGTCAGGACCGATATAAAAACGCATTGCGTTGTCCATCGGATACTGAGCGCTCTTGTCGTCGGTCTGATAAAGTGACGATGTATGGTTTTTATGGCGGGCATCAATGCGGAAGAGCCCTGTGGGAGTTTCGGTCCCCTTCTTCCCGGTGGCCGCTGGCATTGAAAACACTAACTTGCCATGTTCATAGGCGCCGATCCACTGCTCGGTAATACTCACCAGGATATATTTCTCGTGGCGCTTCGCTGGTTCGTAAAAGCGGGGAAGCGCCGTGTAATCCTTTATGTCATCCATCCTTACCGGCACTTTGATCGTCATGCCCGGATATAGATGCCGTCTGTCGATACGGTTAAACCGAGCCACAAGCGGCCAATCCTTGCCAAACAGCAGTTCAGGTGAATCATTGGGGCGCATGAAATGCGGACGCCACTCAATTTTTTCAAGGCTTGGGTACACAATCCGGGTAAGATCCTCTCTGGCAGGGTCTTCAGGATTTGCAGCCGGCTCGGAAACCGCGGATGGTCCAGACAGAATGATCCATCCGGCAAGGAAAAGCGATAATGAACCAACAAAAAACTTCAGGAATACCCTGACCCACTTGGGCATAGTGCTAGTGTTACAGGTCCTTTGTTTATTCATGCCGATTGACAGCCCGTTCTTCAAGAATTCTTTCAACAAGGGTATAAGGATCAATTCTGCGCTTCACCAGATCATCGACAATGCCATCAAGTCTGCCTTCAGCCGTCAAAGGCTTCATAACCTCAGCAAAGAGCCGGTCTTTAAGGATCTCCATGAAAATCCGGGAAATCTTCTCTGACATGAACTTCTCAATAGCACCAGAACCAAATAAATACGCTCGGTGCGACTCAAATTCATCAACTAACGCCTCAATGCCGGTGCCCCTGTTGGCTTCGGTTTTTAAAACTTTTGGAAGCCAGTCTCCGTCCTTCTTGGCATTCATATCCAGCATAGCACCAAGCTCACGGACAGTCCTGTCAGCATCCTGCCGATCGGCCTTGTTTACAACAAAAACATCGCCTATCTCTAAAATGCCTGCTTTTATTGCCTGAATATCATCTCCAAGACCCGGCACCATGACGACAGCAGTAGTATGTGCCATCCGAACGATATCCACTTCATCCTGGCCGACTCCGACCGTCTCGATTATCACAACATCCATCCCCATGGCATCCATCACCAAGGCAACATCGCCAGTCGAGCGCGAAATCCCTCCAAGATACCCGCGGGTAGCCAAGCTGCGGATAAAGACTCCTTCATCGTCGGCATGACGGTTCATCCTGATGCGGTCACCCAGAATAGCCCCCCCAGTAAAAGGGCTTGTCGGGTCAATGGCCACGATGCCGACCCGTTTGCCACGCTTCCGGTACTCGGCAGTTATCTGGTCGACAAGCGTAGATTTCCCTGCGCCCGGAGGCCCGGTGATCCCGACAAGATAAGCCTTCCCCGAAGAAGGATAAAGAGACTTCAGCTCATCGAGGGCCGACGTGAAGCCATCGTCAATGTCCCGCATAAGCCGCGCTGCAGAACGAATATCTCCGGCAAGTATCCTCTCAGCCAATGACATCAAAGATTACCTCATTTTCATATTTTTTAGCCGCTACAATGGAAAAGCGAGGGAATCCCCTCGCCTTTCGTGTCTTGATGAATCTCAGAAGATCAAGCTCTTGGTCTGATATTTTCGCGAACCCACTTTACAATATCTTCGGTTGATGTCCCAGGAGTAAAAACTTCCTTAATGCCAGCACCCTTGAGTCCCGGAATATCGTCTTCGGGAATGACGCCACCACCAAACACGCCGATGTCATCAGCATTTTTCTCCTGTAGCAACTGACATACCTTTGGCAGAAGCGTGTTGTGGGCACCAGACAAAATTGAGAGTCCGACACAGTCAACATCCTCCTGGATCGCTGCAGAGACAATCTGCTCTGGGGTTTGATGCAGACCGGTGTAAATGACCTCAAAACCGGCATCGCGGAAAGCCCTGGCAATAATTTTTGCCCCACGGTCATGACCATCCAAGCCAGGTTTCCCAACTAGTACGCGCAAAGTTCTTTCAGCCATCACACATCTCCTTTTTGATAAATAAGGTATTAATCACCAAACCAATATAGTAAATACCAAGAAGAACAGTTTCACTTTTCAATACCGACTCTTGCCGGTATTCCTGCCTTGTAGTAATGCTTTATTTCACACATTTCCGTGACAAGATCAGCAACATCTATGATTCTTTGGTCTGCGCTTCTACCTGTCAGCACCAGTTCTACGCAATCGGGCCGGGAGTGGATCAGTTCCAGAACCTGTTCAACCGGCACAAGCCCGAAATAAACGGCGCCATTCACCTCATCAAGAATCACCAAATCATAAGCACCTGATGTCAGAGCCGCTGCTCCTTGCTTTAGAGCCTCCTCAGCGAGTCTTCGATCTTCAGGGTCCGGGTTGTCGCGGTCTACCCAACCTCCCCTGCCAAACGGTATGATTGTGAAGTCGGGAGCCAAGCGTTCTGCGGCAAAGTGTTCTCCGTAAGGTCCGCCGCCCTTCATGAACTGTATCATGCAGACCTTTAATCCCCGCCCCAAAGCGCGAAATGCAAGACCAAGCGCAGCAGTGGTTTTACCCTTGCCATTGCCGGTATATACTTGGACCTGTCCCTTATAAAGATGCATAATCCCTTATTCCAAGGCCTAATGAATTGTGGGAGAATATATCAGTTGACAGGTGCGAGGTCAAGGCGAATTAGCCCTGATGCGGCTTACAGAGGGAGTTTCCATCAGCATGAAGCCTGATCGGCCTTGACATCGGTCGATACTTTTGTTATTGAAGCTATGCATAAGGGCGATTAACTCAGCGGGAGAGTGCTACCTTCACACGGTAGAAGTCACTGGTTCAATCCCAGTATCGCCCACCAATAATATCAAGAGGTTAGCGACAAGCGCTGCCTCTTTTTTTTATCTGTGCCCATCCTGTGCCCAAATTGTGCCCACCCCATCCAACGTCATGTGACGATCAGAAGGCAAATTTTGACCCCTACCCTTGCATTTTCACTCGTTTGACTTCTACCCTTGACCGGTAGCGATCATTGCCTTAAACCGGCAGTATATGACCACTACCTTTACCCATGTATCATGCTGAATTTATGTATGAATTGAGACGGCACAACAGGTAGCAGTCATTTTTTCAGTCGTTGACCCCTACCCTGCAGGGCCCACTTTTTATGAGGTTTGTGACCAAATTTCTGCAAATGTATTAAAAGGGGATTTGGCCATACGAACTGACGATTTTATTCTGTAGCGGTGATGTTCTCAAGGATATCATCCACTGCCATTGTCTTTGCATATACGCTTCCGAGGGCCGCCATGAAGGAAGCGTGCACCTGTTTTGCCGGCACCGTAACGCCGTTGAAAGAGAGTTACCTGGTGGCGCATGCATCGTGAGCCAGGATAATGCTAAATCCGAGGTCAAAGGCAGTACGTACGGTGGCATCGACACACATATGGCTCATCATGCCACAGACGAGCAGAGTCCCAATTCCAGCTGCCTTTAGTCGCTCCAGAAGATCAGTTTCCCTGAAACTGTTCGGATAGTGTTTAATGATAACGGGTTCGTCGGGGAGAGGTTTCACATAATTGTGAATCTCCGCGCCCACCGTGCCCGGCAAAAAGAATGTACTGCCAGGTCTAATTGATGAATGCTGTACATGGTATATTGGCCACTTTTCCTTGCGGAATTGGGCAAGGACGCGTGCAGTTGCTGACGCTGCCTGGATGCTTCCTTCAAGTTCCATGTTACCGTTCGGGAAATAGTCATTTTGAATATCGATAATTACAAGTGCCGTCTTCATTTTATATGGCCTTCTCCTCTCACTAGATCCTCATCCGGGACATATTCCATTATATCACTCACCTTGCAGCTGAAATATCGACAGAGTTTATCAATATTATCAGTTGTGGTGTTGTAACCCCGCGTTCCAGCAATTCTTGACAGTGTAGGTTGCTTGATCCCTGTTGCTGCGGCAATACTGCCTAAAGTTATTCTTTTTCCTGAATTAAATTCCTCATTCATTATGATCTCTCGCAAACGAAATCTGATCATACTCCCCCCTATCCCAAGACTATAGATCGCACCAAAAACATACCACTCATATTCAATCACCACAAGCACATCATTGCATATCACACATATTATTCTTGACATGCATGAATATTCATGGCATGATGCACTTAAATAAAACGTCGGGAGGTTAATTATGGCTACAGCAACCTACATCACAACCGAGGAACTGGCATGTCGACTTCACTACGACAGCAGGTACATCAGAGAGTGCCTGAAAGATTCAGTACTACTTGAAGGAATCCACTACATCAGACCGTTTGGCCGCAGGAAAATACTTTACATCTGGGAATCAATCGAACGCGACATGATGAAAGCATCTGTCGAGGAAATGCCTATGATTCCGCTTGCGAGAGGGGGTGTTGTTAATGGGTAGTATCCGTACACGAAAAGAGAACGGTCTGCTCATGTTCGATTTCAGGTATCAGGGCGTCCGGTGCCGTGAACAGACTACCTTGCCGGACACTTCAGAAAACCGCAAAAGAATGGAAAAGGTACTCAAAAAAATCGAGGCCGAGATTACTCTAGACAGTTTCGACTACAGTGCCTACTTCCCTAATTCACCGTTAGCAAGCAAATTCGCCGCGGCTAAAGAGGAAGTAAAGACACCAGAAAAGTCTACAACAAACGCTACCCCATTGTTCGAGGAGTTCGCGTGGACTTGGTACGACGAAAATTCCCTCCAGTGGAAGTTTTCGTATAAGGAAACATTGAAGGTAACCTTTAACCGCTATCTGATCCCGGAGTTCAAGGGTAAAGAGGTCGGCTGCATCACCAAGGCTGAAATCCTGAAGTTTCGCTCCACACTCGCCAAAGTACCGAACGGAACCAAGACAGGGCTTTCAGCTGACCGGATCAATCATATCATGACGCCTTTGCGCATGATAATGGCAGAAGCAGCCGACCGATACAACTTTACCACACCTTGCAATGGGATTAAACAGCTCCGTGTCCCGAAGACCGACGTGGATCCGTTTACACTCGAAGAGACCAATCTGTTCCTTGCCAATGTGCGCCCGGATTTCTTCAACTATTACACGGTCAGATTCTTCACCGGCATGCGCACCGGCGAGATTGACGGCCTCAAATGGCAGTATGTCAATTTCGACCGACGAGAGATCTACATCCGAGAAACTATCGTCTTTGGTCGGGAAGATACGGCCAAAACTCAAGAGTCTCACCGTACCATTCAGATGTCTTCAGTCATTTACCAAGCTCTAAAATCGCAGCAAGATGTGACCGGCAAGTTTGGAAAATTCGTATTCTGCAACCGAAAAGGCGATCCGCTCAACTATCAAAATGTATCGAACCGCATCTGGTACCCGACCCTGAAGCGGCTTGGCATCAAAAGAAGGACCCCTTATCAGACCAGGCATACCACAGCAACTTTATGGCTTGCAGCAGGGGAAAACCCTGAGTGGATCGCCAGGCAAATGGGTCATGTCAATACCCGGATGCTGTTCACAGTCTATTCGCGCTTTGTTCCAAACCTGACTCGCCAGGACGGATCAGCTTTTGACAAGCTGCTGTCCAAGAAAGTCGGCACGAAGGGAGGCGCCTAATGTTAATCGCAGACCTTGTACATAGTCATGGAACAACCTTCTCGGGTGAATACCGTATCCGTTCTCTCATGCTTGGCACTTCCAGGAGCGGTGCGCCGTACGCCTCTTTTGAACTGGGTGACATGACTGGATCGCTCAAGAGTTATCTCTGGATTGACGCCGATTACGGACCTCCGAACCTGACGGAGATGGACCATGTATCGGTCAGTGCCAGGCTGGAGTGCCTGGACGGGAAATGTGTCGGTCTGGTCAATTCGATACAGACGATAAAGGATTATGGTGCACACCCGGTTGAGCTGATTCCGGCCTGGCAGTGCCCTCTTATTTGCCTGATGCCATACCTGCATCAAACGGTGATGGTAATCGAAAGCAAGCCGCTCCGGAACTTTCTGGTCAGTATTTTTGATGATGACTCTATTGCCCTGCCGTTCGTAGCTCTTCCTGCCAGCAGAGTTAATCATCACTCTTATGCCGGTGGGTTGCTGGAACACAGCCTGGAATGCGCAGAGATTATTATCTGCATGCCGCAGTTTTCATGCGAGACAAGGGAACTCGGTGTAGTTGCAGCCCTGATGCATGATGTCGGCAAGATCAGAACGTTGTCTAATGCATCGAAATTGAGCCATGCCGGCTTTTTGCTCAACCATGAAGCGCTGACCCTTGAAGTTCTCAATCCGCACCTTCAAAAGCTAGATCATGAGTGGTCGGACGGTGCCCTAGCGCTACGTTATCTTCTGACCTGGAAGAATCACACGTTTCGGCAATTCCCACTAATGACCATTGCCGAGGCGGTTCTCGCTGCCGACCGCATAAGCGCCGGCTTAAGTCGTGAACTTAGCGATTTCTCCGCCCTCCCCTTGTGGCGGAATGCCACGAAATCTCTGTTCAAGGACGGCTTCTGGCGTCCGCAGCCTTATCAGGAAGACCACGGCAATAGGCGGTAATTTACCGTCGATAAAGTATTTAGATCAAGAAAAGGAGTCATCACATGGGAAAATGTGTCCGCATAGTCAACCATAGAGACAATCGCTTCAAGCTGTTGGCAGAGACCCTTATTCGTGCCGCCAAACTTGAGTTCCTCGGTGCCCCGCCGCGCATGCTCAAGAAGGAGTATGCATTGATCAGCACGCGGATGTGCCTGATCGACACTACCACGGATGCGGAGAAACTGCTCAAAGCCATCGAAGAAGTTCTTCTGTGCAATATATCCATCAACTTGTCAGGCACATCCTGCCTCAACTGCATATCATTCTATGAATGTCCGAATGTGACTGAAGAGATTCTGGAGACAAACGATGCATTGCCCCCGCAACCATATCCATACGGAGAGGATGCGATGAAACTTTGCAGCGAGTATCATCCGGACTGGGACAAGTTTGACGATGCCGCAAAGTTATATCCGGAGATACTGATCAGGCTGGAAACATCCTTCGGCATAGTGCTGGACCGCAAACGGGTTGCCGGTAGACTGCTCGACGTAATGGGGAAATGGGCAAAGTGTGCAGGAAAAGAGAATTCAGTAGCTTCGGATTAACTCCTGTGCTCCATCCGGAAACGATTCCGGATGGAGCACAGTTTTATACCTTTTTAAACAGTCACTTTATGAGCAACATTGAAGAATGTTGGCGCTCTTTTACATGGCAAAAATCAGTTGTTTACTGCATCGCGCAGCAGGTTGCTCGGCTTGAAGGTCAGCACCCGGCGGGCATCTAGGGTGATGGACTCCCCGGTCTGCGGGTTTCTCCCCTTCCGAGCCTGCTTCTGCTTAACAACAAAATTCCCAAACCCGGAGATCTTAAGCATCTCACCCTTCTCCAAAGCTTCCTTCATTATATCCAGCACTGCTTCAACAATCTCACCGGCTTCCTTCAAGGTGAGATTGGATACATCACTAACCTTCTGGACCATATCAGCTTTCGTCATGGCACCCCTCATAACATCTTCACGTAGGTCATGACTTTTTACACGGCATACCGGACGCTTGTCAACAGCCAACCACTTCGGCATGCCGAAATCACAATTACAAGTTTACGCAGAAGCTGGCTCCCTATGAACTTCTAACTGAAGGGAACTAGACAAAAGAAACTTACCGACTAAAACCATGATGTCTAAACGTGCAAAGCAGTCCTAAATTGGGCGGCTTTGCACAATGCACGTTCAATAAAGCAGAATATTTCGCGTATTGCTCTTGTACTCTACACAGAAATGATAGAATAGCAATATTCATATTACTTGAGGAGGCTGTACATGCTGACATTATCTACAGTCAGAGCAAAACTGATTTTGGTCGTTTCACTTCTTTCCTTCGGTATGGTGATCATCGGCCTTATCGGCCTCGGTAGCACCAAAAGAGCCAATTCTGGGATGGAGGACATGTACAACAATAATCTGGTGCCGGTGGTCCAGATAACAACTGTTCGGGCAAGCATAAACGCCATAGTTCGTGAACTTGCTTTTGCCGCAATCCACGACCCAGCCAACCAAGTCAGCAAACTTCACGATCATCCCGTTACGAACCACACCGAGAGTGTCGAAAAGGCTCTTGGTGAAATAACGAAACTCTGGACCGAGTACGAAAAGACCATTGACTCCCCAGAAGAAAAGAAACTTGCTGATGCGTTTAACACTACCAAGAATGAATTTATTGACAAGACTGTCTCCCCTGCCCTGGACAATATCAAGAGCAACAATTTTGGGGTCGTCAACGAACTCATTTTCAAAGGGGGCACCGCCCAAGCCAAAAAAGCAGCCGGTGATGCGCAATTGTTGCTTGAGTTCCAGTTGAAGCAGGCAAAGGACCTCTATCAGAGCAGTAACGCATCCTACCAGAAGATGATAGGCTGGTCGGTAGCAAGTATTATCATTGGAGTAATCTTGGCTGTAACTGTCGGATTTCTAATAATTCGCTCAATTACAAAATCTACCAGAAGCCTTATGGAAACAGCAGGTCATATCGAAAAAGGTGACCTGACCGCTCGATGCAACATGAGAGGTACAGACGAGATGAGCCAGATTGCAAAATCGTTTGACCAGATTGCATCGACATTCACTAGCAGCATCAACAATCTGACCGCAATAGCCTCTGAGGTCACCGCAGCAGCGTCGAAAGTACACATGTCTTCGGAAACTCTTGCTGCAGGTTCTGAACAGGTTGCAAGCGAAACCACGACTGTGGCCACAGCAGGTGAAGAGATGGCAGCAACTTCCAGTGATATCGCAAAGAATTGCCAACTTGCCGCTGAAAGTGCGTCACAGGCCTCTGAACAAGCCAATCATGGATCAACAATCATCAAGAACAGCATAGCCGTTATGGAGCGAATCGCACAGCGGGTCAGCGAGTCGGCAAAGACAGTCGGATCTTTGGGAGAGAAGTCGGAGCAGATCGGCCAGATTATAGGTACTATTCAGGATATAGCGGATCAGACAAATCTGCTAGCACTGAACGCAGCAATTGAGGCAGCCAGGGCTGGCGAACAGGGACGCGGCTTTGCCGTAGTAGCCGACGAAGTTCGTGCTCTTGCAGAGCGCACCACCAAAGCGACCAAAGAGATTGACACAATGATTAAGTCGATCCAGCAGGAAACCAAGACCGCTGTTTCGTCTATGGAAGAAGGAGTTGTCCAGGTTGAGCAAGGCACTCAGGAGGCCGCCCGCTCGGGTGAGGCGATCGATTCAATCCTTGCCCAGATCAGCAATCTCTCCATGCAGGTGAGTCAGATTGCCACTGCAGCGGAAGAACAAACGGCTACAACCAGCGAGATCAGCGGTAATATGCAGCGCATTACAGATGTCGTCCGTCAGAGTTCTCAAAGCGCACATGAATCTTCGGTAGAGGCGAGCCATCTCAATACGCTAGCAGAATCGTTAATGGCAGACCTCAACAAGTTTACAATCGAAGAAAATGTTGCTTTGAGCCTCAAGAAGGCCAAGAGCGCACATATGATCTTCACTGGCAAGATTCGCTCACACCTGTCAGGTGCGACACGTCTCGACCCGAATAACTTGCCTACTCACCTCACCTGTGCGTTCGGCAAGTGGTGTCAAGGAACCGGCAAGGAACTCTGCGGACATCAACAGTTGTTCCGGGAGATCGAAGGCCCGCACGCTAAGGTCCACGAACTTGGCAAGCAGGCTGTGCTTGCGTTTAACAACGGAGATCCCCGCAAAGCCCATGAATACTGCGACGAAATGATCTCACAATCTGAGTACCTTATCGATATGCTGGATCGTTTATCGAATGATAATGTCTCATTTTTACAATGGAACTCCAAATACAGCGTCAATATCCGCCAGTTTGACGACCAGCACAAGCGACTGGTCGATATGGTGAACCAACTAAATGATTCCATGAAAACCGGCAAGGGCCATGCCACCTTGAAATCGATTCTGGATGGGCTCATTCAGTACACTGCATCACATTTTTCCGATGAAGAGCGTGTCATGGCACAGCACAACTACCCTGACCTGGCCATGCATAAGAAGGCACACGAAGAACTGAAGAAAACCGCTATCGACCTGCAGAATAAGTTCAACAGCAACAGTTCAGCACTCAGTACCGAAGTGATGGTATTCCTGAAAGACTGGTTGATTAACCACATACAGGGGCTAGACAAGCGATATGGTAACTATCTGAATGGCAAAGGAGTATCATAAAGATAATGCGATGTTGAAATCCACACCCTATGGGAGACTGATTTCAAAGCCGCATCCTGTGGATGCGGTTTCTACTTTATTGTTTCGTATGATTTACCATGAGCCTGACTGCCTGAAGCAGACTGAACAAATACAGTTCTTAGAAAAACTGTAACGAGCAGGTGTGCGTCTAGCCAGTAGTTTTGTCAGAGGATTAAAAGATATATACTTTATGTTGAGGTTGTATAGAAGTCATTGCCGGAGTTGGTCCCTAGCAAGGGCTTTTGTTGAGGTCGTCAACGCACCTGAGGATGTGGAGGGAGTTATCAATCTACGTGGAGCGATTGCTCATAGTTATTGACTTGGCCAAACTGTCTGATGACCATGTGCTAGCAGAAGAATTGTGATGTTTCATAAATTACAAAGTATATTTTAAGCTGTTTTTACGAAAGGTTTTAACTGCCGAACATCTAAACCCGGCGTTCATTTACACAATCTTATCTACACCCCCGTTTGTTTGGTATGTCTTGACTGCTTAATCAACATTCGCCAGAGAACGAACTTTCCCCAGCAACTCCACGGAATCTATTGCGCACACCGCTTTGCCATCAACAATTGCAAACAACGACTTGTGACATAATCCACACTTTTTAATACAATTCTTCAACTTGATGTTTCCATCCGGAAACTCCTTTTTTAAAAGCTTACACATTTTACCGGCACCCTTATTATGCTCGCACAATCTGATTTTCATAAAGGCTCCTTTAGAATCTCATAAAGAGTATGCAATCTCTTAGCAATTGTTACAACTATGTAAATATTTACATTTACATGGGAAAAAACAGTAAATAGATTTGCCGGAACCCTACTTATGAGTTAAGTTTTATCAGGAGACATGACGAGCAACCAATGATTGTTCATTTTATCAGACATGCCCAAGCTATCAAGCGTTCCTCAACGGTGCCTGATGAGTTGCGATACCTCTCTTGCAGAGGTCGCAAAAGGTTTCGGAAAGTGTCATGCTCATTGCACAAGCAAAAAATTGATCCTGATTACATCTTCGCAAGCACTAAAACACGAGCGGTACAAACAGCCGACATCCTTGCTGAAACACTTGGCTTTCAAGGTGAGGTCATTGTTACGCCGTTGCTCAATGATTTTTCCTTGCAGTCCTTGAACGATCTCTTGCAACAGTACCCCTCGGCGGAAGAATTCGCAATTGTCGGCCATGATCCCGATTTCAGCAGTGCGGTCAGACAGCTGCTGAATCTTTCATCGTGTACGGTCACTAAAGGTTGCGTCGTCACCCTGAATATCATTACAGATCAGCAAACACTCAAGGCAGACATGACCAGCTTAATTACCGGAGGAGCCAAGACTGTCTGCAATCCGCACAAAGCCATTGCCTGGCTGCAAAAGGATCATAAAAATATGCAAGAAGGAGAACCCAAATGTCTAATACCCTAAAAGAACTGCAGCAAATCAAAGGCATTGGCGAGATTCTGGCCATGAGGCTCTGCGAAGCGGGCATTGATTCCTTTGCTGCAATCACCAAGGCTGGAGAATCAGGGTTGAAAGCAATCAAGGGGATCAATCCCCGCGCAATCCAATCGATACTGGCCCAGGCCGGAGCGCTTGCCAAGAATGCAGCTGCCGACAAAAGTGAGCGAGTTGCATTGATTAAGGAACGCAGCCTTGCCTTACGCACTGCCATTCAGAACATTGCCGAATCCGCGCGACAACGATTGGCAGAACAGCTTCAGGGCAAACCGGGACAAAAACTTGCCTTAACCCTTGTCCGGCTTGTTGACACGCTCGACAAGGTTGAGGGGGTGGCCCATAAACGATTAAAGCGCGCCGGCAAGGCCTTAACCAAAGCAGAGCGGCGTCTTGAAGTGCTGACGGATGCCGGCCACAAAGATCTGCGCAAGGGGCTGAAAAAAGCCCGTAAATCACTGCGACGGGCACTGGCATGATCGTATATCCGCATCACGAGCGTTATCCGGGAAGACTCATAGCGGTAGAAGGCCTCGACGGCTCGGGTAAATCAACCCAGATCTATTTACTCAAGCGCTGGCTGGAAATGAAAGGTGTCAAGGTATTCTTTACCGAATGGAACTCCTCTCTTCTGGTGAAAAAGGCCACAAGCAAAGGGAAAAAGCGCCAGTTGCTTACACCTACTACGTTCAGTCTTATTCACTGCACCGATTTTGCCGACCGGTACGAACGCCAAATACTGCCTCTGCTCAAGGCAGGTTTCATAGTTCTCTGCGATCGCTACATCTACACCGCCTTCGCCAGGGACACTGTTCGTGGTTGCTCCAAGCCATGGCTGCACAAGCTTTACAGCTTTGCCTGCCATCCTGACATCACCCTGTTCTTCAACACCCCTTTACAGGTGGCCCTAAACCGTATCCTCGGTGGACGGCCCCAGTTAAAGTATCATGAAGCCGGTATGGATCTGGGGCTAGCCACTGATCCCTACGAAAGCTTCAGGCTTTTTCAGGGTAAAATTTACGAAGAGTATCTGGCAATGAAGACGCGTTTCAATTTCATCGAGATCGACGGCACCTTGGCGATTGAAGAGCAGCAAAACAGAGTGCGGGACCTGATTGCCACAACAATAGACCTGCCACGCTACCGCTGTCGGACACTGGGATAGGATTAATTATGAAGTTTTATTCAGAAGGCATTCCAGGAGTTGACCCTCAGGAGTTGACCGGACGCTTGATCGTCATCGAAGGGGCAGATGGCTCCGGTCGCTCGACCCAGATCGACATATTGCGTGATTACCTTGAAAACAAGGGACATGCCACCGTAAACATGGGATTGCGGCGATCTACATTGGTATCCGAGGAGCTTAATCAGGCAAAGCAGGGAAACGTTCTCGGCGAGATTACCAGAAGCCTTTTTTACGCCACCGATTTCGCTGACCAGCTCGAAAACCGCATCATACCGGCGTTGAAAGCAGGCTTTATTGTCCTGGCCGATCGCTATATCTACACCCTTATGGCCAGGGATATCACTCGCGGCGCAGATCGCGAATGGGTCCGGTCCCTCTACGGCATCGCTCTGATTCCGGACCTGGTCGTCTACCTGAAGGTCAGTCCTGCGCAACTGGTGGAAAGAAACCTCTGCAAAAATTCGACCCTGGACTATTGGGAGTCAGGCATGGATCTGGGGCTCTCACGGGACAGTTTCGACAGCTTCATCCGTTACCAGAAGCTCATCCAGAAGGAGTTCGCACTCCTCCAAAAACAGTATGGATTCATAACCATTAACGGCAATCTTTCGTCGCGTGCTGTTGCCAAAGAGATATGCAGCAAAGTTACGGAAGTCCTCGGAGATTAACGGCATGGAGAAGAAAAGCGAAGAAGCCCAGGAAAAACTATTATCAGAACTCAAGTATTTACGCGCTACCCTTAAGGACGTCGGCGAAGCATTCATTTTACGCGCCGAAAGCGAAATCGAAACACTTGCCGGCTACATTGCCGGGATGTCACGGAAAGATAATCTACAGGTCGCAGACAGTTGGTTGAAAGAGGCACGAGCGACATCGTTCAAACCTGCGAAAGGCCGCTTCAAGGATCTGAAAAAAATCAATCATCTTCTGGAAGATCTGCTCAACATAATCATCGAAAAACAAACAACCTCGGTTCCTCGCTCCCGTAAAGCGAAACTACGTCTTGAAAACATTACGGTTGATACCAGAGCAGAACTACAATGATGCTGGTCACTTCCGATGCCCCGCTCTGGATAGTATCCAGGGCCATGATCAGTTCAAGGTACGAAGAGCTCATTCAGTGCTGGGGAACGGCAAAAAAAACCTTCTCATCAGAAGATATTCACGACCTTCGAGTGGCATCACGGCGCCTGAGAGAAGCAATCTCCATTTTTGAGCCCTGTTACCCAGCAAAAAAAATGTCCCATATTAAAACCCAGGCAAAGCATCTGACTACTATCTTGGGATCCTTACGCAATATTGATGAAGCATTGCAGTTTTTCGAACCCCTCATATTGTCTCTCGCCGAACCTTCTGCCGCATCTCTGGATACCTGGCTTCAGTCATTGCGCATGCAGCGCATCAAAGAGCACCGGCATATCGAGGACCGGATCAAAAAAATGGATCCGGTAATGATGCAGTACGGGCTGAGGAAAGCCCTGGAGCAGCCCCACATGTTCGGAGCTGCCTCTTATGACCCGTTCATGCCCATCAGTCAATACTTAAGCTCTAAACTCCTGGAGAGAGAAACTTCTCTGCTGCAGCTGCTCCCTGGCTCCCTCCATGAGCAAGACATTCACGCCCTGCATCAGTTGCGCATTGCGTTGAAAAAATTCCGCTACGCATTCGAACTAACTGCCCCACTAAATAGAAACGGCTACAAAAACCTCTATGATATTATAAAAGAATTCCAGGAGGTGCTGGGGAAGATCCATGATCTGGATGTATTCCTTGGCCTGTTACAGGAACAAGAACGGTTCGATCCAAAATGTGCCGGGCAACTGGAAGAACTGATTGCCTCACGCCGCAAAAAGTTGTATGCAGATTTCCTCACCATGCACACCGCAAATCCCATCGACCATTTGGGAGAACGGACCAGGAATCTATTGTGAATATAAATCGCCTTGCTGCCATTGATATCGGCACCAACTCTATTCGCAGCATTGTCGTTGAAGTCAAACCGAACGGTGATTTTCGCATCCTCGATGATGAAAAGGTTGCCGTGCGCCTGGGAGAAGGGCTCAATGAACATGGCTTGATCATCCCGGCCGCCATGGATAGGGCTATTGACGCCCTGGTACGCCTGAAAAAAATCATAGATGGTTATGGAGTTCATGCCATCGAGGCGGTTGCGACCAGTGCGGTTCGCAAAGCAGCAAATGGCCACGATTTCATCAAGAAGATCAAAGACACCATCGACCTTAAAGTGGAAATCATCTCAGGCGAATCGGAAGCAGAGTTGGCAGCGCTAAGCGCCTTCAACAATTTCGAGTTTGAGAACGCGCGCCTGTTGTTGGCCGATATTGGCGGTGGCAGCCTGGAGCTTGTTTCCACGGTCGGCCATCATATCGAGCAGGTTGTGTCGCTGGATCTAGGTGCTGTCTATCTGACAGAACTGTTTCTCAAGAATGATCCGGTCTCAGCTAACGATATTCAGAACCTGAGAAAACATATCCGCAAGACATTACGGTCATCATTCATTGAAGAACGGCCGGTCATACAGGGATTGATCGGCTCAGGCGGCACCATCACCGCCATTGCCGCCATGACCATGGCACTGCGCAAAGAGGGGTACCAGTCGGTACACGGCTATGAACTCCTCCGCTCTGATGTCGTCCACCTCCATGCCATGCTTACCCGAAAAACCATGAAAGAGCGCCGTGAAATCCCGGGATTGAACCCGGACCGGGCTGACATCATTATTGCCGGGATCACGGTAATTGACGAGCTCATGGAATTTTTCCAGGCAAACCTGTTGCGGGTCAACGAGAGAGGCATCCGAGAGGGTTTGATCCTGAGGGCAGTGAGAAAGCACGGCCTGCTCAAAGGGCAGAAGACACCACGCTCCTGGCAGTCGTCCGTTATGGAGTTTGCCAGATCATGTCATTTTGACGAACAGCACTCGCTCCATGTTGCCCGTCTGGCAACCGATATCTGCAAAGTTTTGGCAACAGTCTACAAGCTGGGAGACACAGAGCTTCGCCTGCTGGAAGCTGCGGCCATACTGCATGACATCGGGTACTTCATCAACTACTCCAGTCATCACAAACACTCATATCACCTGATCCGCCATGCCGACCTTATCGGTTTTACTCCCAGAGAACGCGAACTCATCGCTCAGATTGCACGCTATCACCGTAAAGCACTCCCAAAGAAAAAACATGAGCAGTACCTTCGGCTGTCAGCAGATGACCGGCTGCGTGTTGCCAGGCTTGGCGGGATTCTGCGCTTGGCCGATGGCTTGGACCGCCGCCGGAATTCACTGGTAACCGGCATAGAATGCCTGCTCTCCCCTTCCAAATTCGTAATCCGCTTGACCGGGGCAACCGAACTCTCGGTCGAGCTATTCGGGGCAAAGGTTAAAGGTGACCTTTTTCAGGAAGCGTTCCAGCTCAAACTGATTGTTGAAGCACTCTAGCCGATACCTGCATCGCCTCCGCTGCAACAGATTGAGCAACCTGCCCTGGCTGCCCGTAATTTGCAAACTCTTTGTAAGATCGCCACATGATTGCAATGTTGTTGGGTTAACATATTCCTATAAGTAACAATCAAAGGAGGTCAACCCAATGAATGTGATGCCCAAAGGTGATTACTATCTCTGGTACTGCGATTGGTGTGACAGTAAAAATCTGACCATCTGGACAAAGGTAGACACTGGTAAATTCTGTTGCGCCGCTTGTCAGCGCGAATTCAGTGTTGAGTCAGATGGTCACATCCATCTCACTGACAGTGACGATATGCTGCTGCAGGCGGTTTAATCTGCCATAACCACTACAACTGAATATTGCCTCTTTTACAAGCAAGTCGCCGACCTTGTCAGCTGTTCTTGCTTGTTTTGTTTTGTGCCTGACAGGTATCTGCAGCAACGCTCAGTTAAGACGTCTCTGCGGACAGGGCATGTCAACTAACTGCAGTATGGCGAATATCCTTACCATTCACCATAAAAATGACCATTTCGGCAATATTGGTCGCATGGTCGGAAATCCGCTCCAGGCACTTGGAGATATAGTTTATTTTGATTGACCGGGATATGGTCTTGGGATCCTCGATCATGAACGACAGCAATTCCCGCTGCATCTGCACATTCAGCTCATCAATAAAGGAATCATCCCTGCAAACCTTGAGCGCCAGGTCCACATCCCCTTCGACAAAGGCATCAAGCGCCTCTTTGACCATTATGCCGGCCCAGTGAGCCATCCGGGGGATATCGATGAACGGTTTCAGCGGCGGCTCATCATTCAATTCCTTGGTGCTTTTGCCGATATTACGACACTGATCACCAATCCGCTCCAAATCGGTTACGATCTTCAGGGCCAGCGTAATAAAGCGAAGATCCCGTGCAGCAGGTTGCCGCATAGCCAACACTTCCAGGCATTTCTCATCGATCTCCATCTCCATGCGATTGATCTCATGGTCGTAGGCTATCACCTGATCGGCAAGGACTGAATCACGTTCCAGCAGAGCCTTTAAAGCGTCGCTGATCATTTTCTCGACCTTGCCCCCCATTTCCAGGAGTTTGGAACGGATCTCATTGAGATCGTTGTCAAATTGACGGTGCAGATGCTGCTTGTCCATTGGGACTCCTCCGATAAACGACAAAGTAGCTTCAGGTGATCTTCATTGCATGAAAAGTCAGTGAATCAAGATGGCTTGTTACCCGAAACGACCGGTAATATAGTCCTCTGTCTGGCTGTTGTCCGGGTTGGTGAATATTCTCCGGGTCGTATTAAACTCGACCAGTTCGCCCATGTAGAGAAATGCGGTATGATCCGAGACCCGGGCAGCCTGTTGCATGTTGTGGGTGACAATAACCACGGTGAAGCGCTCCTTGAGCTCGTTGATGAGTTCTTCGATCTTGGTGGTGGCGATCGGATCGAGAGCGGAACAAGGTTCATCCATCAGAATGACTTCCGGATTAACGGCAATTGCCCTGGCTATGCATACTCGCTGGGCCTGGCCACCCGAAAGCCCCAAGGCAGATTCATGCAGACGATCTTTGACCTCATCCCAGATGGCAGCACCGCGCAGGCTCTTTTCAACAGTTTCATCGAGCAGCGCCTTGTCTTTGACCCCGGCAATGCGCAAGCCGAAAATGACATTCTCATAGATTGACTTGGGAAAGGGGTTGGACTGCTGGAACACCATGCCGACACGGCGGCGCAGGCTTATGACATCCATATCCGGAGAGTTGATTTCATCGTCATCAAGCTTGATGCTCCCCTCAACCCGCACCGTATCAATCAGGTCATTCATCCGGTTAAGACAGCGTAACAAGGTAGATTTACCGCAACCGGACGGGCCGATGAAGGCGGTAACCTGCCTGCGTGGGATATTGAGATTGATCCCATTCAGTGCCTGCGAATCGCCATAATAAAGATCCAGGTTGTTGATCTTCAGAACAAGATCTGAAGCGAACTGCGTGGTTGTCTCTTCCATGAAATAATTTCTCCGGGTCACAAAGGTTAAAAAGTGCGCGTAGTGTACCGTTTCTTCATCTGCGACCGAAGGTAGATGGCAGCACTGGAGGCAACGATAACAATGGCAAGCAGCAACAGAGTGGTCACAAAGACCATCGGTTTGGCAGCCTCCACGTTCGGCGACTGGAAGCCTACATCATAGATGTGGAACCCCAGGTGCATGAACTTGCGGTCGACGTGAAAAAAAGGGAATCTGCCGTCAATCGGCAACGTTGGCGCCAATTTGACGACCCCCACCAGCATCAATGGCGCCACTTCACCGGCAGCACGGGCCATTGACAGGATCATACCGGTCATTATCCCAGGAGTCGCCATCGGCAAGAGTATGCGTGATAAGGTTTGAAACTTGGTGGCCCCCAAGGCAAGTGATCCTTCGCGAATCCCCTTGGGGATGGCGGCAAGAGACTCCTCTGAAGCAACAATCACTACCGGCACCGTAAGCAGGGCAAGCGTCAGGCTGGCCCAGAGTATGCCGCCGGTGCCGAATGTCGGGGTTGGCAACCGTTCGGCATAGAACAGGTTGTCAATCCCTGCCCCAAGCCCATACACGAAGAAACCGAGGCCAAATACCCCATAGACGATCGAGGGCACACCGGCGAGGTTGTTGACGGCGATGCGCACCAGCCGAACCAGCATGCCGTCTTTGGCATATTCCCTGAGATAAACGGCAGCAATGACCCCGAACGGCAGCGAAAAGAAACTCATCAGCAGCACCATCAGCACCGTACCGAAGATTGCCGGAAAGAGCCCACCTTCGGTATTCGACTCCCGTGGCTCATCAAAGAGCAGTTCCCAAACCTTGCCGAGATAATAGGCCGCCTTTGACCAGACCGGCATGGTATTGGGACGATAACTCCTGACAATGTTGGCTAGAGAAATTTCCTTTTCATTGCCGCCAACTTCGGTAAAGGTCGCCGTGAACCGTTGCTGTTCGGCAACCTGGGCAATAAGTTTTTCAGAAAGCGTGCTGAAGGAATTCAGGATCTCCTGTCTTTTAGCAGTGAGCGCTTTGACTTCAGCATCATGTGCGGCCTTGTCCCGGAAGGACAGTTTGGCAATCTTCAGCCGTAACTGCTCTGCTTTATAGTTAAGATCCGCCATCTCCTGCTCGATTGCCCGGTTCTGTTCCGCAAGCGCCACCACTTGTTCATGCGCTGAGACAAATCGCAACCACAAGTCCTTGCTATCCGGCAACTTCAAACCTTCTATTGAAAGTTTGCTGAGAAATCCAACAAAATTGCCGTGCTCTTTGCGCTCAAGAACAACCGAATCTGCCGGATAGGTAAGAGTGCGAATCTCGCTGCGATCAACCCAGCGGAAATCCTGGCCATAGATATCGCGATTGCCGACCTTGAACTGCAGCCTGGCAACCTGACCTTTTTCCTTGGCCGTGATCTCGCCGAGAATGGCGGTACCGTCTTTCAGTTCGCCCTTTGCCACATTAGACGGCCAGAAGAACCCCAGCCCGTTTACCATGACCACGACGACCAGAATTACCGTTAAGAGCAGCGTCACAGAGAGAGCTGCTGCGGTAACAAATACCTGAGGTTCACCTTTTTTCCAGAAACTGTTCATCATTTATCCTTCAGTAGCGGCCATATTTCTTGCGAAACCGTTGCCGGTAGATCTCTGCAACAGTATTGACGACAAAAGTAAAGGCAAACAGCAGAACTGCCGACAGGAACAGCACGCGGTAGAGGGTTCCGGCATGCGGGGCCTCGGGGATTTCAACGGCAATATTCGCCGAAAGTGATCGAAACCCGTCAAACATGCTGAGATTGATGATCGGCGTGTTGCCGGTAGCCATCAGCACGATCATGGTTTCACCGACAGCCCGGCCAAAGCCGATCATGATCGCCGAAAAAATACCGGGAACCGCTGACGGAAGAACCACTCGCCAGGCGGTCTGCCAGCGGCTGGCCCCAAGGGCCAGCGAGGCAGCCGACAAGCTCTTGGGAACATTTGACAGGGCATCTTCAGCAATGGTGAAGATAATCGGAATAACGGCAAAACCAAGCGCCAGAGAAATGACCATTGAATTGCGCTGATCGGCACGAATGCCCAAATGTTCATAGAGCCAGAGCTTGAAATCACTGCCGAATAAAGCAACCTCGGCAATCCCCCCGAGATAGAAGGCCGTAGCCCCACCCAGGATTATTGCCGGCATCAGGATAATAAATTCATGGCCGAACCCCACCCGGTCAAGGCGGGATGCCGGTTTGAGCCGCTGCCAGCAAAAGATGACCACAAGAACGGTAACAGGAATGACCACTATGCTGAGGAAAAAGCCGACGATAGTCTTGTCCAGGAACGGAGCAAGCCAGAGGCCTCCCAGGAAACCGACCACGACTGAAGGGATTGCGGCCATGATCTCAACCGATGGTTTTATGAAGGCCTTGATCCGCTGGTTCAGGAACTGGCTGGTGTAGATGGCCCCCAGCAGAGCCAGGGGAACCGCGAAGATCATGGCATAGAATGTTCCCTTCAAGGTGCCGAAGATCAACGGTGTCAGCGATAGTTTCGGCTCAAAATCATCATTGGCTGCCGAAGACTGCCAGACATAGGCCGGTTCATTATATCCCTCATACCAAACCTTGCCGAACAGGGTCGTGAAGCTGACCTCGGGATGCGGCACATTGAGCTGCCAGACCGATACGGCGCCAACCTTGTCGATCCCGATCAAGCCGTTCCCCTTTGCCGCCATTCCTGCCCGGACAATGGGGTGTGCAGAACTGATCGTCAACAGGTGGCGCTCGGAAGTCATGTGGTCGAGGTGCATAACCCCGGCAGCATCAATGCTCAGCAGCGACTTGTCCCGCAAAGACGGAATGATCTCGACCACTTTTTGCTCATGGCTTGAGAGCTGGTGAATCCGAGTGAGTTGTTTTTTATTCAGCCCTTCCACGGAAACCGCAGACCAGGTAGCAACTCCCCCGCGATTATCGGCTACTGCCAGAGAAGTATCACCGACGACAAAACCAAGTGCTGCCACAGAGCGCCCGTCAGTAAACACCGGAAATGAATCAAGAAGCTGCGGGGCACCGGCGGTACTCAGATCCCAGCGCAGCAGCGTCCCCTGATCTGTTCCCACGTACAGGAGCGACCCTTTCTGATCAAGGGCAGCCGCGGCAATCCGCCCCGGAATCGGATCGCTCAACTCGGCACTTACTGTTTTGGAGGACTCGGTGCCGAAAAGGTCTTTGCTGATTTCCTGTTGGGTAACCGTAATTCTGTCAACAGCAGAGATATCCACCCGGGTAACGTTATCTTCAGAGGCTTGACGTACCATGGTCCTTACGGAAGCTGAACCTAGCTTGGGTGGGGCAAAGGCCTTTGATACGACTTCGTGGTGGATAGTGCGTTTCCCCTGGTCATCGAATCCTGGGGAAAATTTGACCTGCAGTGTAGTAAAAACGCCATCGTCCCAGGTAAGACCGTAACCGAAGCGACCGGCACGATCAAGGTAGGTAATCCTGCGTCCATTAACCCCTTCACGCTCTGCCGGCACTTGATCCAGTACCTTGCCGGAACGCAGATCGATAAACGTCAGCAGACCTCGCTCATCCAGCAAAAAACCGCTTTCCAGGTAATCATCCAGCCCGGCTGCCAGGATCTGATGGCCATTCGACACTTCAGGCACGCTAAACGATGCGACCACCTTGGCTGACGGCGGGTAAAACAGCGGCAGCGCTACGTTGGTAATCAGGACCAGTATCCCGATAACGCAGGCGATAACGAGGAACCCGACCCCTTGGATTAATTTACCGGCCAACAGGTCACGGCGTTTGATTCTTTCGGTGAGACCTTTTCTCATAGTAGCAACCTACCCGGTAACACGAAACGGCCGGATTTACCGACCGTTTCGCGCCTTTCATATCCCACGACTCTTTATATGCTCTTCATCTGCTGATCGACTACCTTCTTCGGCAGCGGCAAGAAACCGTCTTTAACAACTATCTCCTGACCTTCTTTGGAGAGAATGAACTTGACGAATTCCTCCTGAAGCTTGGGCAGCGGCTTGTTCGGCTCCTTGACCACGTAGATGTAGAGCATGCGGCCAAGTGGGTACTTTCCGGAAAGAACATTCTCGTAGTTAGGCTCGAAAGCTGCGCCACCTTCTTTTTCCGACAAGGCTATCGCCTTCACCCCGGAAGTCTTATAGCCGATGCCGGAATACCCCATGCCGTTCTTGTCCTTGGTTACCCCTTGTACTACAGAAGCCGAACCTGGCTGCTCTTTGACTGTGTCCTTGTAGTCACCCTTGCTCAGGGTGTGCTCCTTGAAGTAACCATAGGTGCCGGAGGCTGAATTACGGCCATAGAGACTGATCGGCTGACTGGCGAGCTTGCCGGCTACCCCGAGTTGCCCCCAGGTTACAATGTCAGACTGATAACCGCGTTTACGGGTTTTGGAAAAGGCGGCATCAACTTTTTCCAGAGAAAGTGCTTTTACCGGATTGTCTTTGTTGACGAACACTGCCAGAGAATCCAGAGCAACACCGATCTTGGTCGGTTTAAAACCGTATTTTTTCTCAAAGGCATCGATTTCGGTGCTTTTCATCTCCCGTGACATCGGACCAAACTGGGCAGTACCGGCTACCAGTGCCGGCGGTGCGGTACTGGAACCTTTGCCTTCGATCTGGATATTTACGTTCGGGTACTTCTTGCGGAACCCTTCCGCCCACATCGTCATCAGATTGTTCAGAGTGTCAGAACCAATGCTGTTCAGATTGCCTGAAACTCCGGCAGTGGCCTTGTATTTTGCCAACTTTGCATCAACCTTCAATGCTTCTGCCGATGCCAGGGTTGTGGTAGCCAGCAAACAGGCTCCCACCAAAATTCCAACGCGTTTTATCATCTGCATCTCCTTTTCTCTTTTGTTTGCCGACTCAATCAAAATGTGGCGGCATCTGTTTACGGTTCACTGCTAGTAACAATTACGACAGTCACCATCATTCCTTTGTCTCTGCTTTGCGCAAGGTAAAGTGAAATGTGGTTCCTTTCCCGATAGTGCTTTCACAAGTAATGCTGCCGCCATGCAACTGGATAGTGTGCTTGACTATGGACAGGCCGAGGCCTGTCCCCCCTTCGGCCCGACTGCGTCCGGCATCGACCCGGTAAAACCGTTCGAAAATCCTGGGCAGGCTCTGCGGAGGAATGCCATTACCGTTGTCGCTAAGCGACACCTTGACAAAAGCATCCTGCTCTTCGGCACTTATGGTTATGCTGCTTCCGGCAGGCGAATACTTGATTGCATTGTCAATCAGGTTAATCAGTACCTGCTCCAGCCTTCCGGCATTAGCCATTACCAGGGGCAGTTCTCCAATGTTGTCACTATTAATAATAGTTATCGATTTGGCTGAGGCTTTCGCCTCCAATAACAGGCATGCCTGCTTTACCAGCATGCCAAGCGGCAGCGGCTGCAGGTCAAGGATGAACTCATCAGACTCCATTTCGGAAAGGCTCAGCAGGTCCCTGAGCAGATTGGCAAGCCGTTCAGCATTGTTATGGATTATTTCCACGAATTGCTGGACATTTGCAGGGTTGTCACTGATCACGCCACCAAGCAGTGTTTCAGCGTACCCCTTGATAATCGTTACCGGAGTGCGTAATTCATGGGAAACATTTGCCACAAAATCTTTGCGCACATTTTCCAGCCGCTTCAGGTCACTAATGTCATGGAACACTGCCACTATCCCCAGCAGCCGATCATCATCAAGCAGCGGTACCCAGTGCACCCTGACCACACGCTCCCGATCACCGCTGATAACTATTTCCTCTTTATGTTCACACTTGTTCTTGATCACCATTTTGAAAGAATCATGAAGAGACGGATGCCGTGAAATGGTTATCAATGATCGCCCTACGATATTTTCATGCACCGCGAAAAGCTCACTGAAAGCGGTATTTACCAGGGTGATCGTCCCATGGGAATCACCCACCATGAGCCCTTCTCCAATGCCGCTCAATATCGCATTCAACTGGCTACTGTCATTGCCAAGTTTTATGAATTGCGACTCAATCCGTTCCGCCATTTCATTGATACTCTTTGCCATACCTCCCAGCTCATCATGACGGTCAACCGGTAGCCGGAGAGAATAGTTACCTTGACCGATATCACTGACAATTTTGGCAATCCTCTGCAATTGCCGCATGTTCAGCCGTGCCAGAATAACGCTGAACAGACAGCCAAGCGCAAAGGAGATGAAGAGGCTTTCACCAAGAGCAGAGTTGAGAACGGCACGCGTCTTGGCGACTGCGGTGAGCGGGAGAGCCAGTCTGATGACAGCACGGTTCTGGAGTTTGTCCTGAAACATTGCCGCAGCATAGAGCATGTCAGTGCCGAGTGTTGCGGAATGACGAATGGCAGTGCCGCGGCCGGTGCGGAATGCTTCTCTGATCTCAGGCCGATCACTATGGTTTTCCAGGTTTTTCAGCTGAGATCGGGCCACCTCCGAATCTGCCAAAACAGACCCGTTAGCATCAATAACGGTTACTCGTGAACCTGTTACTGTTGCAGTAGACACGGCAAAAGGCTGGTTATCGCCTCTAAGGTAGACAATATCGCCATGTGCTGCGCGCGCCGCCAATTCCACCTGCACTAACAGGTTTTCACTAATAGTGCCCTCAACGATCTTTCCCAGACGCGGTGCGAATAGGAGCGCAAAAGACGCCCAGGCAATCGTAATGAACAGTAAAAATGATAGGGCTAGCTTGGTGCGGAAAGAGAACTTCATTGAAACTCCAGCTTGTAACCAAAACCGCGGACAGTCTTGACCAACTCGCCGGCATCGCCGAGCTTGTTTCTGAGACGGGTAATATGGGTATCGACCGTTCGCGTATCTGAAGTGTGGTTGTAGCCCCAGACGGTACGCAGGAGAAATTCCCGGCTCAGCATGCGCTCCTTGCGTTCAGCCAGGGTTAGAAGCAACTTGAACTCCGTAGTAGTGAGAACGATAACTTCATCATTGACCTTGACCCGGTGCCGGCCAGGATCGATACAGATCGGTCCGATCTCAATCGCTTCATCAGTATCATTCTCCGGAGCACCTGTCGCGGAGCGGCGCAGAATGGCCTTGATCCTGAGCAGCAACTCCCGGTTGGAAAAGGGCTTGACCATATAATCGTCGGCACCAACCTCGAAACCAACAACCCGGTCGATCTCCTCATTGCGGGCGGTAAGCATGATTACCGGAATTCGTGACGTATCATGATGTTTTTTCACCAGCTTGCAGACATCGATGCCGTTCAACTCCGGGAGCATAAGGTCCAGCAGGATCAATGATGGCTTTTCCCTGATCGCTGTTTCATAGCCATTCTTGCCATCATTGGCTATCAGTGTCTCGTAACCCTCATTCCTGAGATTGAAGGCCAGCAGCTCTGCAAGTTCCTGTTCATCTTCAATTATCAGTACCGTCACGGCTTTGCACTCCGAGTAATCGACTTCAGCATTGCCAGGGACAATACAGCATCAAAGTTACATTGGCGTTAAGACCGTGAATAAGTTTTGCAACAATGCAATCTCCCCCACCATCCATTCATGCAGGTGAATCAGTATTGCCACTAACATTTTTCCAGTCATCCACAAGGCTGTAACCATCTACTGCAATAATTGGCAAAAAAATCAGGAGGGAAAATGAGACAGGTATTACTACCTTTAGTGGGGCGTACCATCCGAAACAATCCAACGCTGCTGCAGGTAACGTGCAAGGCCACTGCCATGGTCCGCAACCTGAACATAAAGCCGTACCTGCCAAGAGTGCGCTCGCGAGAGCTTGCCCTATGCCAACGGTCTGAACAGAATCTGTACCCCTGCCACAACCGGATATTCCGTGAAAAAGGGCATGGGACCTCCCCCACAATCATCATTGCCGGTTTTGTGCCGGATGCCACTGAGGTGGTCGAATTCCAGCGGCCGATCTTTAAAAGCCGCGGCGCAATCTACTACTTCAACTATGCCCGTTCCGGCTTTGATCAGCGGCTGTTTTCCGCCCAGCTTGCCGATCTCATAGAGGACCTCAATTCCCGGGGAGAGTCACCAGGCCTGGTCGGTATCAGCTTTGGCGCTGGCCTGGTTGCCGACTTCATCCGGCACCATCAGGATGAAAATCTCAGGATCAGGGAACTGGTCCTGGTCAGCCCGGTCCTTAGCCTGCAAGACCTTGTGCGGAGCGAAAAAGAACGGGACGGTGGCGTGCGGATGCTGGAAAGCAACGTAAAGAGGATCATCAAGGCACACGAGGACGGAAAAACTGATGTGGAACGACAGGTCGAGAGGGCCAGGCGCTGCTTTCATGCCCTGTTTGAAGCAGGAGCAGTGAACCGGCACCTCACCAGCCGTCACTTGGCCATACGCAAAAAAATCATGGATGTTATCAGTAGCACAACAGCAAAGGGGGGCTTGGAGCGCCTGCTGGCATTGACTGATTTTCAGACCCACGGGGATGAAAAACCGCTGTTCCACGGCCCGACGCTGCTGCTTTTTTCCGAGGCCGAAGAGAGTATCCTGGTGCCTAACTCACCGACCCTGACAAAGCTCCGAGAACCGGTCGAATTAAAAAAAGTCTTCCCGCAGGGGAAATGCCTGGAAATAAGCTCGGGTAACCCGGCAGACCCAGTGCCCCATGCTTCGCTGATCTTTCACCATGAGTATTACAACCAGGCGCTCACTTACTGGTACAACAGCCAGGATGAAATTACCAGGATGGCTGTCTGATGAACGGCGTCAAGCATGTGACATCAAAGATGTTCCCTATTGTGTCGCCATTAATCAATATGGGCGCCGCAGTGGCAACCGAGCGGTTTTTGAAACGCGACCCCCTTGCGGAACAGCGACAGATCTTTTTCTCCCTGCTGCGCCGGGCAGCAACGACCAAATTCGGCAGGGACTATGGATTTGCCGACATCGCCAAATTACCATTTGAGGCAGCATACGAAAGATACCGCCGGACCGTGCCTGTCAGATGCTATGCCGACTTCTGGCGCGACTATTTCAGCAACGGCTATCAGGAAGACCCTGCCGGCAAACAGCTTACACTGCGCGACGTAACCTGGCCCGGACTCATCACCCTGTTCTGCGAAACGTCCGGCACCACTGCTCCAACCAAGCATATCCCTTTCTCGAACGAAATGTTCCATGCCAACCGCCGGGCTGCTTTCGACATGATGGCTTGCTACCTCCATCATCATCCACGCAGCCGTCTCCTTGGCGGGAGATTTCTCTACATGTCGGGAAGCACCGCTCTTTCCTCGCTGGGAAACGGCATCCACAGCGGTGACATGAGCGCCATCACCCTGCGCTTTGCCCCTGCCTATCTGAAGCCTTTCGTGGCCCCTTCGCCGGAGATCTCCTCCCTGCCATGGGATGACAAACTGGAAGCTCTGGCTCGGCTGCTGCTTATGGATCGTGACATTACCGGCATCTCCGGGGTGCCGCCATGGATACTGCTGCTGCTGCAACGCTGCACCGAATTGGGTAAAGCCCCTCTGGCAAAACTGCTCCCCCGGTTGGAACTCATCGTCCATGGCGGGACAAGCCTCAGGCCGTACCGCAGCGAGTTCAGCGAACTGTTTGGTAAACGGTCCCCAAATTTCCTAGAACTGCTCCCCTCTTCCGAGGCATTCATGGGGTTTCAGGTCGCCGGAGAGCCGAACATGCGGCTGACCCCGTATTACGGGACCTTCTTCGAATTCATCCCGTTCGATCAACTGGGCGAGCAGGGTCAACCAGGCCCCGATGCCAAAGCCGTGCCGCTTGCAGCGATCGATAAAGGCGAGCGTTATGCCGTCCTGCTTTCCACCTGCTCAGGGCTGTGGCGCTATCACATCGGCGATACGCTCCGGGTAACATCAAAGACGACCCTCGCGATCGAATTCACCGGCAGAGATAAATTTCTCGACCGGTTTGAGGAAAAAGTGACCCAATCTGAAGTGGAGCAAGCAGTGGTTGACACTTCCATAATCTCGCAGGTCGAGATCCGCGAGTTCATGGTCGGACCTGACATCGGAGCACGACGCCACGTTTGGGTCCTCGCCGTAAAAGGGGATTTGCCTTCGCAGGCCTCGCTGCAACTGGCCCTACAGCTTGACAAAAGCCTGATGCAGCAAAATGCCGACTATGCTACTTTCCGGCGCCAGGACCGGATCAAGCCTCCGGAGGTGATCACCGTTGAAGAAGATGTCATCTACAGCTGGTCAAAGGATGTGCGCGGCAAACTCGGGGGGCAGAGCAAGATCCCCCATATCGATCCGACCCTTGAAGGGGATTTACTGAAAAGCCTTATGTATTATGCAGCCAATTGATTTTATGAAAGGAGATAGTCACATGAAACTTGACGAGATCAGAGCAATTGCTCAACAGCACGGCATCAAGACAAGCAAGACGAAAAAGGCGGAATTAATCAGAGCGATTCAAAATGCCGAGCAGAATGACCAGTGCTTTGAGGCAGGCAAAGCCGGGGACTGCGGCCAGGAGGCCTGTTTATGGCGCGGGGACTGCAGTTAAGGCGCCGTTCCTTATAAGCTTTCGACAAGAGTTGCAATTTTCAGCAGATACGAACCGGCATCCCCTTTCCCCTCCTGGCGGGCAATGAGGATGCCTTTTTCGTCTCTGGTAACCCAGCGGCGGCACTGATTGTCCTGATCTTCAAAGTCGATGACCCGGCAAAGGATTTTTTTCCCGGTAACGCTGATCTCTTCGCTCTTGCGCCAGACATATTTTCTGGTCACGATCCGGCCATTTTCCAGGTTTAACAGGCGGATCTCCTTCCGATCGCCTTCCTTGGCCAGAGACATCTCGGCACAGTCCATCGTGGTAAAATCGTAGCGGTCCCTTGGGATGACAACGGTTCGCGGCCTTCCCTCTTCCCTGATCTCCAGTTTTACCTGGGTCTCGGTGAATCGGGCCTCGACCTCACGCGTCACACCTTTTTCGTGCCGATCGTGGCGGTACTCGATCGGGCCATTTTCGCCGACTACCGCCTCATCATGGCTTATGCTCTGCTTAGAGAAAAACAGGAACTTTGCGTCAATAGCAGTGGTTGACCGGAAGAGAATTAAGCGTCGGCCATCCCGGGTCAATGGTTGAGAAGTAGTCTTCATCTCGCCGACGCGAAAACCGCGGCTGTTAATCTGGTAAGTTGCTTCACGCCCGGAAGCGGTGCCCAGTGCCTGGGATCTCCCCCCAGCACAGGCCATGAGCACCAGGACAACAAGTAAGGTACGGCCATGCCAGTTTCCGGCAATCGTAATTTTTGTGTGCCTCACTGGTTGAGTTGCTCCAGTTTATAGCCAAAACCCCGTATCGTCTGCACCATGTCCCCGACGTCGCCAAGTTTTGTCCGCAAGCGGGTCACATAGGAATCGATCGTCCGGTGATCGATTTCGGATGAATCTCCCCACACATCATTCAAAAGGTTATCCCTGCTGAGAACGCGCCCTGCTGAGCGGATCAGGCAGGTAAGCAGCTTGAACTCCGTGATGGTGAGATTTATTTCTCTATGATCGGCAATTATCTGATGCCGCTCCGTGTCTACAATGAGCTGGCCGATGTGGTAACGGGTCGGTTCTACTGTTTCCTTCTGCTTGATCTGGAGCTTCGCCCTGATTCTGAGCATCAGTTCCCGAATGGAAAATGGCTTAACCACATAATCGTCAGCACCCGCTTCCAGACCACTAACCCGGTCCGCTTCACTACTGCAGGCGGTGACCATAATAATCGGGATTCGCGCTGACTTTTCAGCCCGGCGCAAGCCGCGACAAACTTCGAACCCGGTCAGCCCCGGCATCATAAGGTCAAGAATAACCAGATCAAAATCCTCGGCGTCAACCTTTTCAAGCCCCTCTTCACCTGACAAGGCAATAACGACCTCATGTCCCTCGCGAACGACATTGAGCGCCACCAGTTCTGCAAGTTCAGCTTCGTCTTCAATAATAAGAATGCGAGCCATATCAGCCTCCAAAGCGACTATTAATCAACAGGCTATCTGGCGGCGCCTCAATCCGAACAATCCGGCAACAGCCGGAACAAAAAGCGAGATTGCCGCGGGCAAAGGAACCGGAGAGGTAGAGATATTGCCGTTATTGGTTGCCCCCCCGTCGAAGGCGCTCGGAAGGACACTAAAGTTGAGGTTCATCAAACCGGTAAACTTTGTGCCGGCACCATAGCCGAAGTATGAGGCAAGGGCATTCTCGGTGACCGTCAATTTGGCATTGCTGATCGAATATCTGGAGCTGTTGGAACGATCCAGGGAAAGGGAGTTGATGGTTCCGGACAAGAGCGTGGCGTTGGTCTCCACCGTGCCGTCGCCGTTCACATCAAAATTGCCGAGAATTTTGAAAGTGCCGTTGTCCCCGTACGTATCGATTTTACTTGCCGAGTTCTGGTAGAGGCCAGAGGTGAAGTCCAGAGTGCCGCTCACGATCGGGTGCGAACCCTGGTTCCTGGAGGTATTGAGCCCCATTACGTCAACGATGTTGATGCTGGTCCCCTTGATCGGACCAGTGCCCCCTTCAGACCAGATCCGCGACGGAGCCGTCGTAGAGTTGATGCCATAGTTGATTGACGACACCGAGGCCGATGCCTCACCGGCCACTCCAGCCAGAAGGCCGGCAACGGCAGCAACAACAGCACACGCAGTCTTACCTTTGTTCAATGCCTTGTTTTTCATGATGTTATTCCCCCTATTTAAGGTGATATCGTGATTACTTACGTTTTTTTATCGGTGGTCCCTGGTGACGGTTCATCACCAACCCCAGCAGTTTGCCCTGCGGCAGCATCTCTATCGAACGCTTGACGTCATCGATCGGGGTACTCCCCTCGCGGACAGCCAGCACTATATGATCCACCAACGGTGCAAAGGCCAGGGCATCAGCACCGTCAAGCAGCGCCGGGAGATCGAAAATCACATAGCGCTCCGGATAGCGGAGCCTCATGTCGTCAACAAGGTCTTTCATCCTGGCTGAACCGAGCAGTTCGCTGCTCTCGCCCAGGCTCCTGCCACCGGAAATGATTGTAAGCTTTTCGATGCCGGGCCAGGTAATCAGTTCCGGCACCGGTTGGTCGTTCAGCAGATAATCGATTACCCCGCAATCACTCTCATACCCCAGGTAGCGATGCACCGACTGACGACGCAGATCGCAGTCCACCAGTAAAACTGTCTGCTGGAACTCGCGGGCAAAGGTAAGGGCCAGGTTTATGGCGGTAATGCTCTTCCCCTCACCAGGGAGCGCACTGGAAACCATGATGGTGTTGCCGCCCCCCTGTCGGGTGCGCTGCAGGATCTGAGTTCGCAGCACCCGGTAGGCATCCAGTTCCGGAGCCTGCTGGTCAATTGCCACACACCGGTTTGCGGCCAGCGTTGCCGGGTCAAGGGTCACTGACCGTGAAACCGTGTACTGGGGCGAGACCCAGCCGAACTTCGGTCGCACCACAGGAACCGCCTCTGCAGCAGGAAGCGGAGGTAGCTCTTCCTGTTCGGTCGTTATTTCGCTTGCCGTGATCGGCAATTCTTCGTCAAACTCCTCAGCTATCGGCGCCGACAGCTGTAATGCCTCATCTGCGGAGACCAGCACTGCTTCCTGGTTTTGCGGTCTTGCCAGCGAAAATGTCAATCTCGTTGCCATGAACTGTTCCTTTTTATCCCACTGATGGGAAGTTCTTAAAGCATCATGCGGCGCAGCAGTTTTGCCCAGAATACGTTCAGGTCCATAACCAGAAAGTGGAAGACCATTATGCCGGTGCAGATCGTTACAGAAGTTCCCAGCAGCGCCTTCAGCCGCAGTGACCGCACCCGTGCCCGATCAAGATCCGTGACGATCTCCGGGATGGCCGCCAACACCGGCACACCGGCAAGCTTTGCCAGCAGATCCACATCCCGGACAGAGTGGTCGCTGAATTCACGGAGTGCCGCCACCCCGACACCGACGCCGATACCCAGGATCAGGCCAATGATGAGGATTGCCGGAATATTGGGACTGACCGGCAGCTCAGGAAGCCGCGCCGCATCGATCAGGGAGAACCGCTCACCCTTTTGTTCCTTCTCCAGACCATGGGCAACCTTGGACTCCATGTATTTGCGGTTCAGGTCGTCGTATTTCAGTTGCAGGCTGTTACGCTCGGTCAGCATGGCTTTGAACCCCTCTTCTACCCGGGGAGAGGCCGCAATCCGTCGTCGGAAATCTCTTTTTCGTTCCTGCTGCAGTTCAAGCTGGCGCTTTACGCCTTCAATCTCGGCCCTGACGCCGTTCAGCTGGGCTGAGATATTGACGTAATTCGGATTCTCATTGCGCGTACCATTGGGATCTCCGCCAGAGGAGCGAATCTGCCGTTCCATCCCGGCGATCTCCACCTTCAATTTCACCACATCGGGATACTCGTCGGAAACCCTTGTTCTGAGCGCATTCAGCTTTGCCTTTAACTCGCCGAGCCGGGCTCGATCAGATGAGGTTTCCTCGGCCGGCAACCCGGTCAGTTGCGTCTGAAGATTGCTTTCCCGCTCCCGCAGCGTCCGCAGTTGATCGTTAAACTGGTTGATGTCGCGCTCCACCATATCCAGCCCCTGAATGTTCACCTGGGCGAGTTCCGGCAAGGAGTCGAGGTTGCGCTGCTTGTAAGCCGAAATCTGGGCATCAGTGGCCGCCAACTGCGACTGGACCGTCTTCAGCTCCTCCCCCATGAAGGTAGAAGTGCCAAGGGTCTGTTGCTCGCGAACTTTCAGGTTTTCTTCGAGATAGAGCGACGCCAGCACATTGGCAATCTGCTGCACCACGCCAGGGTTTTTGCCTTGGTAAGAAAGGGTAAAAGCGATGGTGGCCGGGGTCGGCCGGCCGGTACGGGGATCAATGACATCGGCGCTGATGGTCTCGAACTTGATGTCCTTGCGCATCTTGGCAACGATCTCTTCGGTGGTCTTCTTCTGTTTCAGATCCGCATAGAGATTGAAACGGTTGATAATCTCCAGCAGTTTGGGCGTACTCATGATCCGCTGATTGATGGTATGAAGACGCTGTTCGGCAAAGCCGGTCACCGTTGAGGTAACATATTCGCGCGGCACTTCCTGGTCTTCTATGAGGATGGTAGAGGTTGAACGGTAGGTAGGCGGGAGAAGAAAAGCCGTGAGCGTTGCAACCACAAAAATTGTGAGCGCGGGCAGCACAATACTGAACTTGCGACGTCGAACAATGGCCAGCAGGTCGTTTATCGATGTTACTTCTTGCATGCATACCTCTTTTGGTACTCGTGGTTATCTTTCCAGTAACGGATAGCGATAGGTCAATCCCAGAAAAATTACATTCCGGGTGGCAGCACTGGCGGCTTCCCGATACTGCACTTTTTCAAAGGCATAACTGGCACTTACTTCCAGATCCCGCTGCAATTTATAGCTAAGCCCCGCTGATCCCCGGTAATAGCGATGATCAATGTCGGCAGTCCCAAACTGTTGCCGGTCGGCACTGTCCTGTTGATAGCCCATGACCAGGCTAGTCGTTAATTCCGGCGTCAGGTCATAGGTCAGCGAACCTTGCACCGCGTTGGTCTCAGTGGCACTGTTGCTCCCTGAAGAGATAGAGACGTTGCGACTCAGGGTCAGCTCACCTCTGGCCCGCTCCCCTTGTTGAGCCAGGGTCAGTTGACCGACCCAGCCAGAGCTGCTGCTGTTGGCAGTGCCTGAGGTTGTGGTAACCGGCGATGTCGCTGAAACCAGCAGCGTGTCGTATCGCGATCTGGTATAGCGCCCGCCCAGCAGAGCCGTGGCTGAAAGCGTTTCCGAGATGCTCCAGATGCCGCCAAGAGAGGCCGACAGGTTATCGGTTTGGGATTTGTCAAAATGATAGTTCCCGATGCTGAGCTCCAGAATCGCCTTGGCCGGCGGCAGCCAACGACCAAGATCATGAGTAAATCGCACTGTTCCGGTATGGCTCTCAGTACTTGATAGCGCTGAGGAATTGTAATCCTCCTGATCCCAGGCGTATGAAAACCGGGCCGAGGTCAGCTCAGTGAATTGCTGGCCGGCATCAAAGGACAACTGCTGGCGGGTTCGCCGGGTTGCATTAAGGGCAACTCCGCCTTGGTCCAGGGCCTGGTCGGGGCGATTGTTGATCCGATAGCTGTAACCTGCCGACAAATCGGTAAGAGGCGTAGGTCTCAGCTGAAAATCCCCCCGATAAGAATGGTTGAGGGTCGAGGTCTGGGAGTTGCTCCCTTGATAGAGAAACTCGTCCAGTCTCAGCAGGAGCTTGGCGCTGAATGCCTCTGTCCGGTCAAACATTTCAATCCCCGGTGATACCACAGTCATGAAAGCGGAGGTTGGAGTACCGGTAGTGAAGAAAATATTGTCGTTATATGATTCCTTGACCGTCAGTGCCGGAATGACGTTGACTTCGTCTGCCCAGCATGGAGCAACCACGGTTACCAGCAGCAATACCCCCCAGGAAACGCCGGCAGCGCACCGAACAGCGACTCTCCCCGCAGTTGCCGCACAATGTTGTCTCATGACAACGAACCCGGCAAGACAGGGTTTCAAGGAACCACGATGACATCGCCGCGTTTAAGGACGATATTGTCGGCAAGATTGGTCCCGTCAACCACCTCGGAATAGTGGAACGGTATGATCCGCGTTTCGCCATGCTCCGTACGGAAGACCTTGATACGGTCTTTGCTGGCAAACGGGTTGAGTCCGCCGGCCATTGCCAATGCCTGCAATACGTTCACATTGGTATTCAGTACCTGGCGCCCCGGCGCATTCACCCTGCCGATGATGTAGATCAGCATGCTGTTGGACTGCCTGACCTCAACCGACAACACCAGATCTGGCACGAACCGCGCCAGCCGCTCGGAGATCTCTTTTTTCAATTCGGCAACAGTCTTGCCGCCGGCCAGAATATCGCCGGCAAGCGGGAAGGTAACCTTGCCATCGGGCAGCACCACCACGGACCGGGTCAGGGCCTCATCCTTCCAGACCGCTATATCCAGCTGGTCGCCCGGACCAATCAGGTAGTCAGCGGCCTTCACCAGCGGTATCTCCGAAACATTGCCGGAGACAACGGCATCAGAGGTGTTTCTTGCTGCGCTATCCGGTATTGAGCTACCGGGAGCAACCACTGCCGGAGCCTTCACCTTCGGTTCATCAGCTTTAACAGCTTCGCTGGGCTGACCTTGATCCTTAAACTGCTCCGCCCAACTGATACTGGTGACAACAAGCATGGCACCGGATACGACAGTTACTGCAGCATGAAGCCTGCTCCGGCCCAAAGCCGCTCTTAAATTAGTTAAAAAAGACAATATCCGCCCCCCTGGAATGATGCCCTACCCTACCCAATTATGGTTACGATTCCGTGGCAGTTCGTTAAATGTTGTGTGAATCAATGGAAACGCCCGCACGATACATCCCTGATCAGATGGCCTTCAGCGTTCGTGCCGCCTCATCGCGGCCAGGGAATGCCTTGCTTGCTGCCAGCGCCTTCTGGAGCGATCCTTTTGCTTCACTCGTCCGGCCTGATTTGAACTGCGCCATCCCAAGATGGTAGTTGATTACGGAACTTTCCTTGGCCTTTGCCTGAGCCTTGCTCAGCAGCTCAACAGCCTGAGGATATGCCCCCTTGCGATAATGGATCCATCCCAGGGTATCGAGAACCGTTGCGTTGTTCGGCTGGCCTTTCCGAGCCGTGTTGGCATATGCCAAGGCCTCGTCCAGTTCGCCAGGCGATGCCGCCTTCTCGCTCATCAGGTATGCCAGGTTGTTGGCAGCCAGCCACTGATCCGGTTTGGCAGACAAGGCCTTTTTGAATGAATCAATGGCCTTGGCCGTATCCCCTTGCGCCGCCTGTACCTGCCCCAGCATGGTGAGCGCCACTTCGTCTTTGGGATTGGCCTTGAGCCTGGACTCGGCAAGGGTGATGGCCGGAGCGAATTGCTTCTGCTGAATGTAGAGCTGCTCAAGGGCTACGAAAAAATTCATTGCCTGATTATTGAGCTTGACTGCCTGCTCCAGCTCGCTGATAGCGCGATCAACCTTTCCCTGGGCCAGATAGAGTTCGCTCATTTTGACAAAACCGGCCGGAAGCTGGGGGGCCAGCCTCTTGATAGCCGTATATTCCGCTTCGGCCTTGCCCAGGTTCTTCATTGAATGATAGAAGTCTCCCAGCTCCACATGAACTTCCAGGTCATCCGGCCGTGATGCCAACAGCTTCCGCAGCTGGGATTCAGCCTTGGCCGGTTCCTTGGCAAGCATGTAGTAGCGGGCTACGGCTCGTTGCACCTCCCGGGAGTCAGGCTCAGCCTGGAGCCCTTTCTGGATATTCTCTCCGGCCAGCGCCATCTCCTTGTTGAGCAGATGGGCCTCGGCCAGTCGCACATAGCCCATGCCTGACTGAGGATTATCCGTCACCAGAGTACGAAAGGCAGCAACGGCACCGGCACCATCCCCCTTGGCCAGGAGAATTCCGCCCTTTCCCTGGATGGCTTCACTGTTTTTCGGGCTGGCCTTTAACACCTCGGCATACAGCTTTGCTGCCGGCTCAATCTCTTTATTGCTGAGATGAATCCGTGCCAGGGCATTTTTGGCTTTAATGACGTCCGGATTTGACTCCTTGTCAAGTCCGACCACTTCCTTAAGCCCTGCCACCGCCTGTGCTGTCCGGGCGCTGTTCAGGTAAAGCTCCGCCAGCGAAAGCCTGAGTCCCAAGGCCTTGTTGTTAAGCTTTATCCCTGCCTGCAGCAGTTCCTCAGCCTCTTTCAGCTTCCCCTTCCCTATCAGAAACGATGTTGCCTGGAGTCGGTTTTCATCCTTTTTCGGATCGCTGGCAATGATCCCCTTGACCACCTCAACCCCTTTTGGTTCCTGACCCGTGATCCAGTAAAGGTTTGCCAGGACAAACTGATGTTCAACCTTGCTAGGCTCCAGTCCGATCACCTTGCGCAGCAGGGCAACAGCCTCGTCAACCCGGTTAGCCCGGGCCAGCAGATCCGCCAGCATCATATGGATCTGCACCGATGAAGGGTTGGCACTGAGTCCGTTGCGCAGCACCTCTTCCTGGCGCTTGATATCGCCGGCCAGCTGATAAACCGATGCCAGCAACAGAAAGGCATCAGCCTTTTTAACCCCTTTGCCGAGCAATTCCTCAAAATAGCTCTGGGCAGTATCCAACTCCTTTTTTGCCACAAATACCGCCCCTTTGAGCAGCAGGCCGTCATCGTTACGCGGATCGGTATTGAGAATCAGCTCGGCTTTTTCCATTGCCTTGTCCGGATCTCTTGCCGCCAGGAACAGTTTGCCCAGCTCATTCTGCGCCTTAAGATTTTTCGGGTTCAACTCTATGGCCTTAGTGAAATGGGCAAAGGCATTCTTGTAATTGCCCCTCTTTAATTCCGTCATACCAAACATCTCATAGGCATCGGAAAATTTCGGGTCAATCTGGATCGCGTTTTTGAACTCCAGGGCAGCCTTGACATACTCACCCTTCTCGTAAAGCGCCTTTCCTTTGGAGAGGAACTTTGCCTTCTTCTCCTCGGGCCCGCTACAGGCGGCGAGAGACACAACAAGCAGTCCGGGAATCACCATTTTCAACAGGTTGCGCAAGCGCATGTCTATCCTCCACTCTTTTATTAAATGATTATTAGTGAAAAGCCATTACCAGCAGGGAACTGGCAGTAAGAACCGATATCGGAAAACTCTTTCCGCGCAATTCGGCAAACAGAACCTCGAAACTGAAATACAGCATGATTATCCTGGCCGCGGTCATGCCCAGCTGATACTCATTAAGACGTTGTACCGGCAGATTGGGGGCCACTACTGCCAGCATGACAATGAGAAAATCTAGCGGCGTACTCTTGAATCCTTCCTGGCGGCGAGAAAAGCGGGAGATCACGATCATCAGCAGCGCCATCAAGCCAAACGAGGCGTTATAGAGCGAGAGCCCCATGCCGTCCTGCCATGCCGAGCGACTGACATCACCAAAATAGACCGCGCAGGGAATCAGCAGGTAGATTGCCAGCCTGAGCACCGGCATGAGCCATTGCCGGCCGCAAACCACCAACGTCAGAATTACCACGCCAAACAGACCGGCGGCACAAGTGACAAATGGCGGAAGCTCCATCGGCCGTACGCAGGTAACAAAAAGCAGAAGCGGCACAGTGACGCTAAACAGGGGGAAAAAGTTCTTGATGATCCGGCCGTGATCCCGCAGCTCCCTGATCCTCTGCCCGATGTGCAGGTTGAACTGCTCAAGCCCCCGTGGCCTCCAGCCGGTCCGGTCGGCCAGGGTAAATACTGCCAGCACCCCGCCACAGAACAGCAGGTATCCCAACAGCAACAGCCAATCCGAATGGTAGCGCAGGAACAGCGCGGCAATAACCAGCAGGGTCTGCACGACATAAATGATCAGTACCGATTCGGGATGGAGGAAACCGAGCTGCAGCAGGTGGTGATGGAAGTGGTTTTTATCCGCGGTAAACGGGGAACGACCCTGTACAATCCTGGTAATCATGACGGTAAGGGTATCAAGTACCGGAAACCCTACGAGCAGCAGCGGCAGCAATGGACTGTAGGCACGTGTCCCCTGAGTCAGGGCAATGGCCAGCGTGACAACGGAAAAACCGAGAAATTGACTGCCGGCGTCTCCCATGAAAATGGTTGCCGGATGGGTATTAAAGCGGAGAAAACCGAACAGTGCGCCGCCAATGGCCAGGCAAATCAGACCAATGATCGCGTTACCAGCGAGATAGGCAAGATAGCCGATCCCAGCAAACATGAGCAGGCTGATGCCGCCAGCCAGGCCATCAAGACCGTCGGCCAGGTTAATGGCATTGGTGACACCGACAATGACAAGCAGGGTCAGTGCCATGGCCAACCATTCCGGCAGCAGCCACCCGTCCGGCAGCAATGTACCCAGAGAGCGGATCACAACCCCGCCATGGAACACGGCAATGAACGCCGCCAGGATCTGCCCGGCAAATTTGACCTTAGGTGAAAGTTCCCGGAAATCGTCTACCAGGCCAAAGGCAACCAAAACCCCGGCCCCGGCCAGATAAGCAACCAGAAAAGCATTCCCCCGGAAGACATACAGCAGCGGAATAAAGGTGCCGGCGGCCATGGCAAGCCCACCGATGCGGGGAATCGGCCGGGTATGGACCTTGCGTTCGTTGGGCAGGTCCACGGCATTATAACGAATGGCCGCTGAACTGAGCACCGGGATCAGGACAATGGTCAGCAGAACCGCCGTTAGCAGGGTCACCAGAAAAATCATATGCGCCGATCGTTAATGAACCGCAGCATTTCCGGTGACAGGTCCCTGACAAACCGGTCAAGCCGTTTTTCGCCGTCGGCAATGCTTTCAGTGGGTTGTAGCTGGGCAATAGGCCGCAGAAACAGGTCGTAGGTATTGTCCCGGGTAAGGGCATGGAGAGTCAGGTGATATCGGTTGATATTCTTGTCATAGGTCGCCCGGTCCTTGGTCTGGAACCAGAAATAGACCAGCATCCGGGAGCCCAGGCCTTCGGTGACCATTTCGGTCACGGTAAGATCGCCCCACCGTGGGATTCCCGAGATGGTCCTGGTTCTGTTTATGGTAGTTTTCATACCGTTGGAGGGGAGGCAGACAGTCGGCGAATGGAAGAAATTCTCGCTTTCCAGGAAGGCGGTGCTCCGATAGCCGATATAGAGTGAAACCTGCTCCCTGTTTTCGTTGGCGTACTGGCCGCTGAACGCTTCCTCAGCACCGGACATCCGGACGATCTCCGGGTCTACCAGGGTTGAAGTCCCTTGCCAACCGGCAAACGAGGTCGGAAAAGACTCAATCCCGCCGCGCAGCTTTACCGCCGGCAGGGCACTGGTGCTCCAGGACAGTGCAGCCACCGCTACCAGGAGCACCAAGGCCGTGGCATAGACCCGGTTACTTATCCGGCCATTAATGGCATCCGTCGCTCCGGCAGGCATTGGCGCCGGCGAAGCCACCACTCCCTTTTTCTGCCGGGGCGGGAAAAAGGTCAGCACCCGGCCGAGGAGATACAACAGGACAAACGCCACCATGAACAGCACCCAACCGGTAAAGTCGTGAAAAAAGCCTTCTGCAGCAGCCGCGCCATACCAGTTGGCCAGGATACCGGTGATGCCGATTCTGAGGCTGTTAATAAGTACCGCGATCGGCAAGGTCGCGATGACGCAAAAGATCCGCTTCCAGGTAGTGCGCTCAAAAAGATAGCTGTAGATCACACCGATAGCCAACAGTGGAAACAGGTAGCGCAAGCCGTTACAGGCATCCACCACCTGCAGCTTGGTGACGCCAAGATCGATCAGGTTGCCGCTGACATGCACCGGTATGCCGAAGAGACGCACCAATGAGCCGCCCAGTACCGACGACACCGACTTGAGCCAGGTGCCGATGGTCCGCTCCAAGACCGCAGGGATCGGCACCATGAAGATCAGAAAACCAAGGGGCAGCAGTGCCTTGCGGGCAAATTCAGTGCCCAGGCAAAATGCCGCAAACAAGACAATCAGTATCGGCACCACCGGCATAGCGATGTTGCCACTGGAGCCAAGCACACCGTATATTGAGACCAGGATGAAGATCAGCAGCAGCGGCAACACCCGCCAGGAACTGCGCACCGGTGTGCTCAACAACAACGAACGCTTGTCCCACAGCAGATACAGGGTAACCATGGGGATAATGAAGCCGTAGGAATAATCCTCATTGCTCTGCCAAACATTGACCATGCCACGGAGCGGCACCCAGTAGGCAGCGATGAACAATCCCAGCAGGCCGGCGATCTTAAGCCAGAACGGATCTATGGTTGCAGACCGTGCGGTACTCATGCGGTCTCTGCCCCTTTAAACCATTTGTTGCTGACGATCCAGGTGAATGGTGTCCAGAGCTGTTGCCGCATCAGATGGCCGACACTGCCGATCATCCAGCAGTTGCCGGTGCAGCAGTCGACCCGTCGGCGCGCCTCAACAGCTTCAGGGCTATTCCAGATTGCAGTGAAACTCTTTTCTCGGATGTTGCCGAAGGGAAAATTCATGACATTGCATGGCCGCACAGCGCCATAAGGATCGACGAAAAACGAGTCAGTCGCCATGGTGCATTTCAGCGACCGCTCCTTGCCGTGCATATGGTCGGCAATCCCCTTGGTGAAATAAGCCCGGAACCAGTCCTTGGGGTGCGAAGAACAGAGATACTCCCGCACCAGTTCCTTGATATGTTTTTCTACGAGTGGCTTGTTGTCGATCCGGTTGTCTTCTTTGTGGAAATAGTAGGCGTTATGCAGGATGGCCGTTGCCAGTTCCACCCCTTCCCTTTTTGCCAGGCGATATAGTGGGACCAGCTGTGTGGCGTTCCGATCGGAAATTGTCACCGCAATCCCGAGATCCTTGATGCCGAGCCCTTTCAGCCCGCGCAAGGTCTCCAGAGCCCTGCCGTGGATGCCGGGCACTCCCCTGATGCCTTCGTGAACGTCACTGAGGCCGTCGAAACTGAGCCTGACCCCGACATCACGGTGACTGCTCATTACCTCAAGGGTTCTTTTGGTAAGAACGCCATTACTGCTGATTACCACCCTTTTGGCCTTCCTTTTGGCAACGGTAAGAATATCGCCCAGGTCATCCCGGAGAAAAGGCTCGCCGCCGGTAATGTTCAACCGGACCATCTGCGGCAGGGTTTCCAGATCTGAGGCCCGTATCTCTCTATCTTTATCGCTCGGGTAACGCCAGGTATCGCACATGACGCATTTGCAGTTACAGCGGTAAGTGACCGCGATGATGCCATCCATTAGATTGCTCCTAAGGGTTGTAAGTGAGTTGTCCTTTGCCGTGAGAAACGTCGAGCATGGAGAAGTAGAGCGCCTCCATCTGATCAGTTACCGTATCCCACGAATAACTGCGCCGCACATGGTCCCGGGCCGGGCTCCTCATAGCGGCGACCTTTTCCGGAGCTTTGATCAGGTCATGCAGCACTCGTCTGAGGTCCTGGACATCACGATTGCGGAAGGTAAAACCATAGGTTTCAAGCGCTTCCAGGTTCTCGGGAATGTCGCTGGCCAGGCAACAGTTGCCGTAATTCATTGCTTCCAGCAGGGCTATGGGCAGCCCTTCCAGGGTCGAGGGGAGACAAAACAGGTAGGCATTGCTGAACAGCTCTTCCAGCGGCTCTCCGGTGATGAAGCCGGTGAAGATAATACGCGGGTCGCCGGCAGCCATGCCTCTCAGCCGGGATTTATAGCGATCAGCATGGGGGGCGTCGCCGGCAATCACCAGCTGGATGTCATCAGGCAGGCCGGAAAAGGCCTCGATCAGAAAATGCGCCCCCTTCTCCTCTACCAGGCGGGCGGCAAACAGGATATAACGTCCGGGAACGATCCCTTTGGCCTGAAGCCAGGAGGGCGCACGCCAGGCAACCGGGCCGACCCCGTTGGGGATATAACTCACCTCGCGACCGAAGCGCTCGCGGAAATATTCACTTTGAACTCTCGAAACCGCAGTAGCTTTACTCGGAAACCGGACCACAGTCTGTTCGGCGGCTGCCAGAAAACCTCTACCCCAGAATCCCCACTTGTCGCGCAAACGTTCGATGCCATGGGTCTGAACAAGGGTCGGGATGCCGATCAGGCGCGGGAAAATCGAGAACAGCGACGGCCCAATGGCATGGACGTGAACCAGATCGACCTGCTCACGCATCATCAGGTCAATGGTGGCATTACAGCAGATGGAGAGTTTATGCAGTGACTTGGTGTTGATGGATGGAACCGTCTTGATCCGCATCCCTTTGTAAAAACCGTCGGTAGTGCCATAGTCGCGGCTGGCATACACCAGCACCTCATGACCTTTTTGAACCAGGCGCGCACCGATCTCCTCGGTAACCTTCTCAATGCCGCCCCCTTTGGGAATCCCCTTGACCGCGACATACGCTATGCGCATTGTTCCTCCACTAGTAAAACTGCTGCCTATGCGACGTAACTCTTTTAAGGAGTGCTCTTGATGAAGGGGCAGATACTTGCTATTCCTGGTCCGGAACAACACGTATCCTCATTGAATGACCGCAGCGTAACAGGGAAGTATTTAGGTTGGATGGAAGAAAGGTTAAATCAATGTTACAACATGATGATCATTCATTGCATTCAGCGGTATCACATTGACTAATATTCAAAGGCGCCGATTGCTGGTCGGCTGGCGGGAACCGAATTGCGGGCAAAATCGAACAATAGCTCCTCGTTTGTCCCGGCATTCCTTGCAGGAGACAATGACTGCAATCGGAAATCCCGCAGCTCTTTAGAGATGAAAAGCGGATCAACTACCAGAGATGAGGAGTCCATATTTGAGAATGCCTGCCAGTCGGCCAGCGAGACATAATTGTTTCCCGAAGTTCTCGCTAGCTTGGCTGGGATGCTGAAATAGAGGTTGTTGCTCATGGAGAGAATGCCTGACCACTGGCTCCAGTCGCTGAAATATAGCATCTGCGACACAGCCCGGTCCATGATGTTGTTCCTGATGTAGATATTGCTGCTGTTGGCCGGGGAGTTCCAGCATTTGATATGGGCATCATGCGTCGACACAGGTTCGTCGGGCCGCTGATTGGCCGACCATTCCTTGCCGGCATCATACATGGTGTTATTGTAGATGTAGATATTGGACATGGACGAGCCGGCCCCGTTCCAGCCGAATTCAATATTATAATGTGCTGACCCCAGAATGTTGTAGTAAACCCAGATATTGTCGGCCTTCTTGTTAGCGGCCGTATTCTGCCAGGTTACGTTGCAATCATAGGTCTGTGAAAAGTCGTTATATCTCACCACCCAATTGGCGACATTGCCGGTTGCGCCGACTGATTCGCCGGCCCGGGCGAGAACGGCGCCGCTTCCCCAGTTATAATCGTACCGGTCAACCATGAGATTGCCGCCGGTATAGCGCGCCGTGCAGTACTGGATCGTATGGTCGGAAACATCGTAGCCGTACCAGGCGCTGGGGAGGGCATAAAAATCAAGTTGCTCAACAGTGTGAAAGTTTTTACCGATTATGTAAAATCCGGTCTTGGGCGAGCCATTAACTATGGAGATGCCGCCCTGGTAAAAGGTTGCCGGGTTACCGGCCGAATAAACACGGATCTTCCTGTCAGCGGACGATTGATACCACTCTCCCTGACCGGCAAGCTGACCCGAGATGACCAGCTTGCCGGTCGTTGTACCCCCGGAAGAGGTATTGAAAATGATATTAGCTGAATGGTACATGCCGAAGAAATCCTGGTCCGCGATCTCCCGCAGGGACATGGAATCAATGAGCAGGGTTGTGCCGTCCGGAATGCCGGTGATCCCTCCAAGCAGCATGTTGATGACGGCTATTGTTGTCGTCCGGTCCGCACGGAACATGAACCGGCAGGTGGTCCAGTCGGTGCCGACGGCAAGCTGTTTCACATACATGCCCGAAGTCACGTCCTCTCCTCCGGAACGGACAATGATATCCGGTATCGTAAACGCCGCTGTCGCTTTCGCCCGGAAGGTAAGCAGGTAATAACTCCCCTGAATGAGTGAAACCGGTGACGACGAAGCGGTGTACATCTGCACGTTCGCAGGCGTTGTTCCGCGCTGCTCGACCACAAACTTATAAGCTCCGGGCGTTGCCTCGGATTCATCCGCCAGGCCGGTCCATCCGGTAAAACTGCAACTGGCGCCGCCGTCCAGACATTGGCTGTACCATCCTGCGGCATTCATGGACAAATCAGGGTTTGCCAGCAGTTCGCCGGCGGTGAGTGTTATGCCGCCGGTGCTCCAGATATTCCCGCCTTCATCGGTCCAGTCCTCAGGGTTATTGCGATTGGCAGCAAACGTGATCACCGGTTTTGGCCCGCTACCGTAAGCCCCCCAGACAATCGCCCTGCCGGCGCTGCCGCTCGTTCTCGGGACAATGGGTGCGGCATTGGCCCCGTCCCAGACATCGCCCCGCTTGAACAGGATCGTATCGCCCGGGGCAAACGAGGTCCGGTTTAGCTTGAAGATCGACCGCCAGGGAGTTTGCGGAGAGGTCCCGTCGTTGGCGTCATCACCAGAGATGCTGACATAATAGGTAGTCGAGCCAGAAGGGGCCGTTATTCCATCCGGTGGCTGGTCAACCGGTCTGGTACCCAAGTCGGGCGGCAGTTCAACCGGACTCTCCTCCTGACTTTTTTGTGGCAAGTTACCAGGACTGCTCCCGTTAGCGGAACATCCAGTAAATAACAGCACTGTGAGGAGGCAAAGATTCAAATAGAGCAAAACACGTTTGTGTAAGATATTCATTATTGTTCCGGCTATTCCCGACGACTCCGGATCTCAGGAGCGCAGAACAGCGTGGTATATGGCATGGAGTGACTCCATATGAGCCCTCGGAGAGAACTCACGTTCGACCTTCAGCCGTGCGGCTTCACCCATGGCAGCGACTGCGGTTGCAGAGAGGTTGAGAAAAGCTTGGATTTTTGCCGTCAATGCATCTGCATTCCCAGGCTCAAAAAGAAATCCGTTTATCTCGTCATCGACCAGCTCCGGAATGCCGCCGATCCTGGAACCGATAACCGGTTTACCTGCGGCAAAGGCCTCCAGGATGGAGAGCGGAGCGTTTTCATAACACTCCGAGGGGAGCAGCACGCAACTGGCGCCACGGAGGGCTGTCGCAAGGTCAACGCCGGTCAGATAGCCGGTGAAAGTCACCCTCCCCTGGCAGCCGGCACTCGCACCCTCCAGTTCTTTCCTCAGCGGACCATCGCCGACAATCATGAGCGGCATGGTGCAGCCCGACTGCCGGTAGGCCCGCAACAGAGTGCCGATCCCCTTTTCCGCCGAAAGTCGCCCCATGTAAAGCAGGTAATCGCCAACGCCATCGCTTGCAGTCGCACCCTCCTTATCGATGCAGTTGGGGAGATAGGCGAACCTGCTGCTGTCCCAGCCATGCTCAACACATTTATCACGCAGAAAGCGGCTTGGTACGACAAATTTTTGCACTGAACCGTATTTATCCGATGTTTTGTTGAGCCAGCTTTCCAGGGCATAAACAAAGGAGGCCGGATAGCTTCCCTTGTGGCAACGGGTCAGAAAAGCGTTGGCGTAGCGCCCCCCCTTGCACAGTTCACAGACCTTCCCCTTGTTCAGCATCAGGTAACTGGGACAGAGAAGTTTCAGGTCATGCAGGGTCATCACCACCGGTACCCCGGCGGCTTTCAGTTCATCGAGCACCGACAGGCTCAAGCGGCCATAGATGTTATGGGCATGAACGATATCCGGCCTGAAGCGCTTGACCACCTCGCGCAGCCCCTGCCTGGAGCTTTCCGAGTAGATCAGCTCCCTGACAGTTGCTATCGATTTTATAGACAGACCGAGCCGCTCGGTATCCAGCGGCGGAGGAAAGAACCCGGCATATTCCGCTGGTTCGTTTTTTTCATGGCCCCGGGCATAGATGGCAACTTCATGGCCGGCCTCGCGTAGCAGCCGCATCTCGCCAAACAGGACCCGCTCGGAACCGCCGCGCAGGTAGTAAAAGTTGTTGAGGAACAGAATTCTCATCGGTTGACGGATAATTCCCTTTTCACTATCTCATTGTACTGCTCAATACGACGCTCCCAGGAAAACGACTGCTCAACCTTTGCCCGTGCAGCGCAGGAAAGAGCGAACAGCCGCTCCCGGTCTGTCACGAGTGTTTTTAACTCGTTGATTACAGCCGGAACCAGCAGTTCCGGAGAAGACTGCTCCAGTGGGACCCCGCACGTATCATCAACCAGGTTCATCATTCCCCCTGCTTTGACGCAAATTACCGGGATACCCAGGGCCATCGCCTCCATCGGTGCAGTGGCGGCGGTATCCTTGACGCTCAGGTGAATAAACAGGTGCGCCTCACGCAGTTTTTCCAGAAGTACCGCCCGGTCTACAAAACCGTGGAAGATGATTGCACGGCCGGCCTCATCTCCTGCCAGCTCCCTGCAGACCGGCAGATACGGCCCGTCGCCGTAAATATCGAAACGGACAAAGCCGGCTAGCAAGGGGTTACGCGCCAGCAGCTCTCGAAAGGCCGTCACCGCCAGATGCAGATTCTTGAGCGACATTATTCTTCCGGCATAGACAATATTGAACATCTCTCTGCAGCAGGTATCTCGGCGCTCCTTGCGGCTGTAGGGAAACCGGCCCGGATCAAGTGCCGTCTCGGGAACAAGGATCGCTTTTTTTCGCGCCCACAGCGGCAGATAATCAAGGGTCTCCCAAGTACGTACCAGGATCAGCCGTGCCCGCCACATGTTCAACAGTGCCGGCAGATTCAGCCATTTAAGGCTCTTAAGCACAATCAGTCGCAAATTCTCGACCAGCCACTCCCGGATACGGTAGTTTTCTGCAAACACAGCAGGCACGACACCGCCTCCCACCGGCCCCCAGATATATGTACCAGGTACAAAAAAGAGAAAAGTCGGCAGCCAGAGGTTGCCGTAGGTCAAATGCTGGACGATGTCGAACCGCTGCCGGATGGAGAGCCTGACCGCCATGACAAGAGCGAACAGCTGCCAAAGCAGGGCATAGGCCATGAAATTCCTTGACCCCTTCTTCCAGAAGATCATCCAGGCTGGTGGATCAATGTAGTGGAAATACAGATTGTTAACTGGATTAGTTTCAAGCTCTGCTTCAATATCAGCCCGCCGGTACTCTCGAGTGATCACATGCAACTGATGATAGCGGGCCAGGGTAGTAACCCACCCCCAACCGACACCGTCTTCGGAGCCCATGGCAGGGTGGCAGGCAAATGCGGAGATAAGAATTTTCATTACCATCTAACCTGACAGATCAATATTCAGTTTGGATGGCAGGCGGGTTAAATCAGTGTTACAAAGATGAAGGTAAACCTCGCTGAACATGTACCCGTCATCACAGCCGGAGTTTCATGGATTGTGTTGCAATGCGCCGATATCCGGGTTAACAGGAGGGATTGCTTTCCCCTCATAGTCCACAGTCAAGCCAACATCGGCACCAGCAAAGATCGCCGGGGATCCCGCGCCCAGGTGAAAATCGCGATCTGCCCTGGATCTGAAGAGCGGATCTGCGTAAAGGGATACCGTGTCTATGACGGTTGCAGCCTGCCAGTCCGCGAAGTCGGCATAGGAGCCCCCGGATACCTTGGCGAAACTGGCCGGTTTGTTTGAATAGAGATTGTTGTTCATGGCGAGGATTCCCGACCACTGCCTCCAATCGCTGAAATACAGCATCTGCGACCTTGCCCTGTCCATGATGTTGTTCTTGATGTTGATGTTCGTACCGTTTGACGGTGAGTTCCAGCACTTGATATGAGCATCTTCTTTAGGTGTCGACTCGTCTGGTCTCTGTCCGGCCGACCATTCATACCCTGCATCGTACAAGGTGTTGTTGTATATATGGATGTTGGACATGGACGATCCTGACCCGTTCCAGCCGAATTCGATGTTGTAATGCGCCATGCCTAAGATATTGTTGTACACCCAGATTCCATCGGCCTTTTTATTGTCCCCCCAGCCGCGCCACTTCCCGTTTTCCCAGGTGATGTTGGCATCGTACGACTGCGAAAAATCGTTGTTGCGAACATCCCACTTGGCAATGTTTCCGGTCGCTCCAACCGCTCCGCCGGCCCTACCGGGGAAAACACCGCCATTCCATCTGAAATCGTGCATGTTCAGAATAGGAATTCCTCCGGTAAAGGAGGCTTTGCATCTCTGAATTATGATGTCGGAGAAATCCAGTCCATTCCAGGCGGATGAAAGCGCGAAAAACTCAATGTCCTGGAAGACGTGGAACTTCTTCCCCCGGACCCAGAACCCGGACCTCGGCGCACCATTCACGATGATTATGTCGTTTCCGTATTGCGTTGCCGGATTGGTCTTTGAATATAATCGAATCTTCCGGTCCTTATACGACTGATACCACTCCCCCTGATTGGCAAGGGCTCCGGACTGCACCAGTTTCCCGGTAATCGGCGCCCCGGACGAAAAATCGAAGATCAGATTGGAACTGTAGTACATGCCGAAGAAATCACGGGCCTCAATCTCACGGCACGAGAAGCTGTCGACCAGGAATGTCGCGCCGTTGGGAATTCCGCTGCTGCCACCCAGGAGCATGTTGAATGAACCCTTGCTGGTGGTCCTGTCGGCGCGGAACATGAAATTGCATGTCGTCCAGTCAGTTCCCACCTGCAATGACTGGACGAACATCCCCGAAGTCACGTCCGCTCCGTCCGAGCGAAGGAGCAGAGCCGGTATGTTGAATGACTTGGTTGATTTTGCCCGGAAGGTCAACTGGTAGTATCTCCCCTGGGTGAAACTGAGCGGGAAACCCGAGGCAGTATGGAGCTGTATATTGCCCGGCACCGCACCGTGGTCGACTACGGTAAACTTGTAACCGACAGGGGATACGTCATATTCCCCCTTCTTTGTCGTGCGGCCCATAAAGCTGCAGTTCGCCCCGCTGCCCGTACATTGGTCGTACCATCCCGCCGAGTCCTTACTGAAGTCGGGATTTACAAACAGCTCGCCTCCCAGGTTGACCCCGCCTGTACTCCAGATGTTACCCCCCTCGTGGGTCCAGTCGGTGAGTTTATTGCGTCTTGAGGCAAAGGTGATCACCGGATTTGGCCCACTGCCGTAGGCGCCCCAGGTGATCGGCTTGCCTGCGTTGCCGCTGGTTGACGGCATTATCGGCGCGGCATTTTCTCCGTCCCAGATATCGCCCCGTTTAAAGAGTATGGAATCACCGGGCACAAAGCGGGTCTGATTCAGTTTGAAGATCGTTTTCCAGGGGGACGACGCCGAGGTGCCGCTATTCGCGTCATCGCCTGCTGTACTGACATAATAAAGCGTTCCCCACGCTTTGAGCGGCATCAAAACAACCAAGACAAAGAATATTACCCTATGCCAATCTGACGACGCCAGGCATTGCCAAATGTAAGCCGTTACTTTTCTAGTCCTGCTTCGCGCACAAGAAGGCACGTCGCTACTCTCCGTTCAGCATCGGTTAGTTAAAGCTTCTTGATAAATCTGCTTGAGCCTGTTCGCGTAGTCAACAGGGTCATGATTCCTGACGATGTTGCGGATGGAGAGGTTCGATTTGGTTTCGATCTGTGACAGATCGGCAAAAATGCTCAGCACGGCGCTCACCAAACCCTTCTTTATGGTTTCCGCCATAAACAACCTGTCGGATTCTGTCTTATAGAGCCCCTCGCCATAATCCTTTTTCGGAACCTTGATGAGATAACCTACTTCATCATTATTTATTTCAGGCAGCGCCCGAATATCGGTGGATATGACCGGGCACCCAGCAGACTGGAACTCCAGTGCCGAATAACCGTAGGTGTCGGCCCACGTGGGCAGGAGGCCGACGTGACTCCCTATCATCAGCTTGATCACATCGTAATTTGGTAAGGACTCGTAATACTCAATCCATTCACTCTCATTCAGGGTTCTTCGGGCAGCTTCCAGCTCGTTATCTGTTGCATGCCTGGCATAGCCCTCTGCCCCCAGCGAGCTGACAACAACAAGCTTGATGGGGAGCCTGTGCTCTTCCACCAGGGTCTTGAACGTTGCCAGGATCTCCAACCCCCCTTTGGTGACAAAATCCCTGCCGACGAACATGAAGCGGATGACACTGTCGGTCCCTATCCCCTTTTCGGCGAAAGAACCGATGAAGAGTCTCTGGGGGGGATGCAGAGTGCAAAGCTTATCCTTGATCCTGCCTTCGTACTCGGGGAACAGCCTGATAAGCTTCTCTTGCATCATTTTGGTACAGTCGGACAAGGCGATGATCTTCTTGCAGTTGTCACTGGCAATGGCCTTCATCGCTCTTTCCAGGTTTCCGGTCCTGGGAAAGCTTATCCCGCCGTCCTTGGTATCGACCATCAACTCCGAATACCTGGGGATCAAGGATTCGAAAGTTGAAACCCACGGTCTAGCGGTAAAGCTTACAGTATTGAAAAAATGGTATAGATCGACCCCATTGAAATTGGGGCCACGATGCCTGAAGAAGTGGTCCACGGGATGCTTCTTTATGAGTTTGAACCTTCTGGCGAAATACTGAATGCTCCAGAGATACAGATGAATATTCTCTATTCTGACGTTTTTGTAGTGGGCGCCCTCTACAATATTCACGATACATCTCTGGTAAGGATAACCGTCACTCAAGTAACCGACTTTCAAACCCTCACCTCCCCGACCGTGAACGGTCGCCGCCGGTCCGGAATATAGAACGAACCGGCAAAAGACAGTAGCGGAAACAGATAGTGCAGATAGAGCCGATACAGGGCGGGGCTCCCCCGGCGGAGCCCTAGCAGAAGGTCAACAGCAACCAGCGCGCCGAATGCAAACGCCCCATAGAGGCCATATACAGCCGTGGCTGCTATGCCTGAGGCCAAGAACAGGCCGCCGATGGCGATCCCCCGCTCCTTGCACGCCAGCAGCCAGAGAATGCCGCTGGCATTGAGGAGATTGCGCCGGATCACCGCCCCGAAAAAAAGGGCATGCAGTCTTCTGAGCTGGGTGGCAAAACGTTGCGCGTCGTCATACCCAACCGTGTGGTGCGTGCCCATGCTTTCGGTTATGGCGAGCATGACGAATCTCCGGGAAAGCCGCAGGGTATAGTCGTAATCCTGGCTCTTCTCCAACCGCTCGTCGAACAGGCCGGTCCGCTCGACTGCTTTGCGGGTGGCCATGAAACAGCCACCCGAGGCATAGATGCGACCCTCGTTCCGGATATTGAACCGATCCGGGATATCCTTGAGCACGGTGTTGAAATCCCGCGAATACTGCAGTTCCCGAAGTCTCCCGGTAACGACATCGGCCCCAGCCTGGAGGCGCTGCAGACCGGAAGCAACAAACCCCGGGTTGATCTCCACATCTCCATCTACGAAGAAAATATAATCACGATGCGCGTGCCGCATACCAGCATTCCTGGCCACCGCAGCGTTGGAATACCCCTTGACTGTCACTACCCGCAGATTATCGATGACTCCCCTGAACCGGCACATCACCCCAACCGTCTCATCGGTGGAACCGGAATCGACGCAGATCACCTCGCAGTTCCGCAGGCTCATCGCGGCAAGCGAACCAAGGCACTTCGCCACGCCGAACTGCTCGTTACGGGCAATCAGTATGAATGAGACGTTTTCAATAGGTTTCATATGCATCACTCCCTGCCGTCAGAAAAGCAGCTGCTCCCTGAGCCTCACCCCGCGCAAATCGACCCCGCGCGAACGGACAATCGCCCGGGAAAATTCCCGGTAATGCTGAAACAGCCACTGGACCCGGCGGCTGATAGTCGGTGTCTGCTTAACCCTGCCCCGGCACACAGCATCGCTGATGCGGCTGCCGATCCCCTCGGCGTTCGAGGACCAGTTCCTCTCCCGCAGTGCATAGTTCCGGGCCGCAGCCTTCTGCCGGAGCACCAGTTCGCGGTCCGCTGCATACAGGTCGAGCAGTTCCGTCAGATGATCGATATCGACATATGCCTCGGGCCAATAATAGCCGTCACTGCGCATTGCTTCGTCCGCAACCCGCACCAGTGCACCGGTGACTCCGTCGGCGACAAACTCGTTCATCGGCGCCCGGTCGGTGGTGATTACCGGCAACCCGGCTGCCAGCGCCTCGCAGATGGTCAGCCCGATCCCTTCCAACCGGGTCGGATAGACATAGACATCGCCGAGATGGTACAGCCCCGGGGCAGCCACGGTCCGGTGAATGAACTCGATCCGGTTGTTGTTACGGATCAGGCCCGCAATATCGCTGCCGTAACAATCCAGCCCGGCCTGTGAATGGATGACGAGCCTAGCCGGTCGTTGCATCCGGTCAAAAGCGCGCACCAGGAGATCGGTCCCCTTGCGGAGATTGACCCCTCCCATGCCTGCGCTATGGAAAAAAGTCACGACATCGGGCTGCACCAGCCGATCCGGATTGGCCGGTGTGAACAGTCCGGGGTCCGTTCCCCACGGGATGTAGAGACAAAAAGGGTGGGATTGAAAAACCGAATGGTGTCGCCGGGTGTTGCAGATCAGAAAGTCATAAGCTGCGAACTCCGGTACAGTCTCACGGGTGTAATAGTCAACATAGGCCCCGACCGGATAACCGAGATACTTCGTGGCAATGACCGCACGGATGTCCTGCTGTTCATTGAACAGAACGAGGTCAATAGCATTCCGACGCAGCCAGCGCGAAAAGTGAATCATGCTGATTGCCGTTGATCTGCCGAACCACGGCCCCCAGGTAACCTCAGGGCCATCCCACTTTGGATCGCCGATGGCATAACCTTCCCCGCCGCGGGCATAGACAAACACCTGGTGCTCCTGTTCGAGCACCTCCTTATAGGCCCGTGACACATATCCTGCTCCGCGCTCGAACCAGGTGCTGACAATGCCGATGTTCGCCATTACGCCTCCGCTCCGGCAGCTTCGTCGCTGACCAGAGTTCTGAGGCGTTCCACCAGGAAAAACATGAGCGCAAAGTAGACGGCATTTTCTCCATAATAGAGAAAGGTGGTCAGCGGAAAGATGATGACAAAATTCATGACCGTGTACCTGATGCCGCGGGCAATGGACCTGAACGCCGGATCATGACTTTTGATGATTTTCCCGGTGTCGCGGAACATTTTCCAGGCCGTGACAATAATCAGTAGCAACCCAGGGATGCCGAAGCGAAAAATAATGCCGGCCAGGGAGAGATCATTCAGGTTATACCCTTGGATCAACCCCTGGGAGGCTGGGTTCCGGTACTCACGACGGGAACCGAGCACCCCGAAACCGAGCCCGTAGGTCTTCTTGAAATGCGGATAATAGAACTCCAGAGCCTTGAAGCGGATACCGATGCCGCTATCCTTGGTTTTAGCCTCGCTGCTGGTGATCTTTGCCAGGCTACCCAAAGCTGTCTTTTCAAAACTGAAATCCGGATCCGCAACTATCACCAGGATAAAAAGTGCCATGACCCAGGCGACAACAAGCTGTTTAAGCGGCTTCATGGACAAAGCCGCTACGGCAGTTGCAAGGAAACAGGAAGCCATGATCTGACGACTGAGAAGAGTAAAGATAATTGTGAACAGCAGAAAAAATGCCGACGCCCCATACATGATTTTCCGGCTGGGTGGGCACTGCTCCTCATCGGCAACAGCAAGCGAGTAAAAATAGGCCCATATAATACCTGTTATATACACCAGGATCCTGACCAGGCCGACACGTTCCGACGAGACAGCATATTTCAAAAGCCGCGCCTCGTGAAAGACCCTGGCGTCTATTAACATCAGAGTGCTGACCGCCAGGGCGACAATAACCATGAAACCTAGAAAGCGGGCAATCTGCTGCTTGTCTGGGGCAAAGAAGCAGAGATACAGATAGAGAAAATAATAGGAAAAAACTATCGGCTGAAAGACAATGGAGCGCAGGGTCTGGTTGTAAATCTGCCCTCCCCAGAGCGTCGAGATGGCAACATTGGCGAGAATGGCAATAACGAATGGCAGGTAACTCCCCATCCCCCTGTTCAGCCCGCTACGGAACCTGCCGGGACGGAACAGGAACTGCAACAAGATTGCCGCAGCCAACAGACCGGGTCCAGCCAGGCCCCGCACTAACTCATAGTCGCCGAACTTGGACGGGACAATGCCGAAGAACCGTTCGTTAAGGACGATAATCAAGGTGGCAAAGGCAAAAGGGTATCGGAACGAGATGACCAGAGCCATCATTGCCACAGATACAAGCATTGCCAGGAGCATCGGGTCAATAGTGGTCATAAAGCTGAAATCCCAGATCTTAAACTGATATGTAAACCCCTATTCATAACACCTGTCTTTGCAGCAATCGGAAAACGGTCTCGAACTCGCAAATGACAATCCGGACAACCGGAAGTCACCTTTGGTCAGACCATGTCTCTAGCAACTGTCATCTTTTCTGAAAACAACGGTAATTTTATGACCATTTCCGTATGGGAGGTAATTAAGTGACCTTTGCCGGGCGAGGCTGAGCGCCAAAGGAAGTCCGACAGCTCTGCTCATATCTGCGAACCGGCCAAACCAATCGATTCTGCGATCGAGGAAACCGGGTTTCCTTGAATTGTCGCCGGAATGCATTGTAGTTTCCCAATAGGTGAGCACCAGTCCCGCCTGGCGTGCCATTCGCTCCAGAACATCCTTGGAAAAGTAGTATATATGCTCAAAGCTTCCGGTAAATCCGTACCATTGGTCCCCGTATCTCTGTCCGCAAGCGTAGTTGGGGGTGCTCAGCAGCAGATGGCCCCCGGAGCGGATAAGACCTGCCACCTGTTCCAGGAACGCTACAGGACTTGGGACATGCTCGATCACTTCAAATGCCAGGATCATATCAAACGGACTGGTACTATTCCCCATTTCCTCGATCGTGCCCGTGGTCACCTCCAGACCTTTTTTACGGGCAATTTCCGCGGCAAACTCCGAAATCTCCAATCCTTCGGCATCTGCCCCTTCTCGCGTAAGCAGTTCAAGAAACTCGCCTGTGGCACACCCAATTTCGAGGATCTTCTTGCCCGGCAGTACGCCGACTTTTTCTTTCATCAGCGCCAATGACCGGGGAATTCTTGTTTCCTGGCCATTAGATTCCGCCAGACACCTCAGTCCTCCTTTGCCGCTGGCAGCAGAAACACCGGTGAAATAATCGGCATCGTAAAAGCGGGATATATACTCTTTACGGGGTCGCGGTTGCAGGTAAGCCAAGCCGCACAACCGGCACTCTACGACACTCATGCCATCACCCCGGCTAAATTTACGGGAGCTGTTGCTGGTCCCGCAAAAATCGCAAGCCACGCTCTCCATTTCTTCGGGTTTCCAGATCATGATTCTCTCCATTCCTCCTTCTTCCAAAAAACAATGATGGTGAACAGCAAGACCATCACCAGATGCACTGAATATGCAATTACATGTGCAGTGGCCAACCCCAGGGACCCTTTATCCGCAAACAGGAGACAGGAAAAAATAAGGACACTGCCCCACATGAAATTAAGGGTTAACCCCCACCACATCCACCCCTTGCTGGCTATGGCCTGGCCGATAACTGAAGCTCCCGTAGACAAGGCAGCCGAGGCAGTCAACACGACTAATGTCCATTTTCCGGAAGCAAACCCCGACCCGTAGCTGGTCATTATCTTTGTAGAAAGCAGTGAAATCCCAAGAGCAGCAAGTGATGCAGTTCCAACGTTCAGCAGGATGTTGTACCTGAGCACCTTGTTGTACCTTGCTTTATCATTGGCTCCCTGCAGATTTGAAAGCAATGGCAACACGATAGCGCTCAAGTTGCCCGGTAGAAACAAGATGGCGCCACGCCACTGGTTGGCAGCATTAAATATCCCCATTTCAGCATAACCACCTGGCTGATTGACCAGTATTGCCGCCGCGGCCCAGTTGACGGGGGTAACCAGCAGACTTGCAAGCACAGCTGGCAGACTAAAGCGCCACAGAATTTCCTGTTCGGAAAAGGGATTTCGCGCCGGAAAACAAATGCCTGCACGTTTAGTTTCCAGCGAGAGCGCCCTATGATTGAGAACACCACCCATTGCTGACGCGGCAACGAGTCCCCAGACCGCCCCGTTCACCCCGGCAAAATATACCCCGCCAACTATGCAGGGGAAGGTGAGCAGGCCAGCGACGAGATTGACCCTGGCTATGGTCCGAAACGCCTCGAATCCTGACAGCGCGCCTGTCTGGGCACCGGCAAATGCACCAAAAAAGAGCATTGGGGAAGCAATTCGCAGATATTCACCTATCGAAGGTGCGGCCAAGGCTCGTGAAGCAACCAATGGAGCGAATAACAGTAACAGGAAAGTCATCAGCGCACCGGACCCAGCGGCAAAGATCAGGGAGAGAGTGATGACCCTGCCGGCCTTTTCGGGATCATTGACGCGCAATTCCGCCACATACTTGGTTGCCGTCAAGCCAAGTCCAAATCCCGCAAATACCCCAAACATACCTACCGTGCTCTGAATCATCCCCAGCTGTCCGAACCCTTCTTTGCCAAGCATCCGGGCAACAAGAATCGATGAAACCAGGGAGAGTGCGCGGGAAAGGACAGCGCCAGCAAGGCTCCAGAAAGCTCCATGGGCCATGCGGCGCGCCAGCGGTGATGCCGCGTACCGGACTGCAACCGCATTAAGATATGGTATTTTAGTTACGATCGCGGCTGCAGATTCCATCAAAGGCTCGTTTCCCCTTGGTATTCGAGACAGGCGTCTACAATCCGTTCTGCAGCCCTGCCATCACCATAAGGGTTATTCGCTCGCGACATACTTCCGTACTCCTCCGCATCTTTCAACAGTCGCAGCGCCTCAGTGACGATCCTTGCCCGATCGGTTCCGACAACCCTTACCGTTCCGGCCTCAACCGCTTCGGGGCGCTCGGTGACCTCGCGAAGGACAAGGACAGGTATGCCGAGCCCCGGCGCTTCTTCCTGAATCCCTCCCGAGTCAGTCAGAACGAGTGTTGCGCTTTTGAGAAGATGGACCAGCGGCAGGTACTCCAGCGGTTCTATCAGGATGATCCGTTCTACATTTCCGAGAATCCGAAAGACCGGTTCCCTAACGTTCGGGTTAAGGTGCACCGGGAAAACGATAGTTACATCCGGGCAGGCGGCGGTAATCTCCAACAAGGCCTGGCAGATCTCCTCCATAGGAGCCCCGAAATTTTCACGCCGATGCGAGGTGACCAGAACGAGTCTATTGTCCCACGGGATCTGCTGGAGCGGCCCTGAAGACGGGTCGTAGGGATGACCTGATACCTCGATAAGCGCATCTATTACCGGATTGCCGGTAACCAGGATATTCTCGTCCGGAATCCCTTCATTGAGCAGATTCTGCCTGGCACGTGCAGTCGGCGCAAAATGAAGGTCCGCCAAGACCCCTGCCAGCCTTCTATTGATCTCTTCCGGAAAGGGCTGCTGACGGTTGAAGGTCCGCAGTCCGGCTTCCACATGGCCAACCCGGGCGCCGCAGTAGAATGCCGCTATTGCAGCGGCAGCGACGGTCGTTGTGTCCCCCTGTACCAGGACCCAGTCGGGACGTACTTTTTTCAGGACCGGTTCAAGCCCGGTCATGACGTTAGCGGCCACCTGGATGAGCGACTGACTTTCACGCATTACGTCCAGGTCGTATTCGGGCACTATCCCGAAGAGTGACAGCACTTGGTCGAGCATCTGCCGATGTTGCGCCGTCACGCAGACTCGGCTGTCGATACGTTCAGGATAACGAGCCAGTTCCTTGACGACAGGGGCCATCTTTATTGCCTCTGGCCGAGTGCCGATGACTGTAAGGACCTTTATTTTATTCTTAAGATCTTGCATTATTCGCGAACCCTCCTTCAATTATCCGCTACGATCCCGAACAGATTGTTGCTGCTACAACCCACGTGAATATTGCAACCACATACCTAAGCCCGATAACAGAATTTTACGATTATGCACTTTGGTCCTCGAATTACTGAAAAATGGTTATAAGTATCAGGGTTCAAGTAACACGCCCTGTACGAGATGAAATTGTCTTCTATTCGACAGTAACTGATTTAGCCAGATTTCTCGGCTGGTCAACGTCATTCCCTTTAAGGACCGAGACGTGGTAAGCAAGGAGTTGCAGCGGTATCGAGAGGATAATAGGTGCGACAATCTCGGCGCATGAAGGTAATTCAAGAACCGCTTCGGCTTTTTGCGCCGTCTCGGAGTCCCCAGCGGAACAGAGGGCAATCACGCGCCCTCCGCGGGCGATTACCTCCTCCATGTTGGAGACAACCTTTTCATAATGACGGTCGCGCAGTACTAACATCACAACAGGCATGTTTTCGTCGATGAGAGCAATGGGGCCATGCTTCATTTCGCCTGCCGGGTATCCTTCAGCATGGATGTAAGAAATCTCCTTCAGTTTAAGCGCTCCTTCAAGTGCAATAGGGTAACTGTAACCTCTCCCTAGGTAAAGGAAGTCACTGGAATTGTGGTAGCGGCGGGCGATGCTTTCAACGGCAGTATCAAGTTGCAGCGCTTCTTCGATAAAAGCAGGCAGGTGCAGCAGGGAAGAAGTAAGCTCAATCCCCCGCTCGCGTGATATTGCGCCAGTGGCTCTACCGAATCTTAAGGCAAAGAGCGAGATGGCAACAAGCTGCGTCACGAAGGCCTTGGTTGAGGCAACACCTATCTCCAGGCCAGCATGTGTGTAAACAACCCCGTCAGCCTCTCTGGCAATTGAAGAATCAACCACATTGCAGATGGCAATGGCTTTTGCTCCCTTACCATGAGCCTCTCGCACTGCCGCAAGGGTGTCGGCGGTCTCGCCGGATTGAGAAATGGCTAGAAGAAGGGTACCTGAACTGACCACCGGATTCCGGTAGCGGAACTCGGATGCGATATCCACTTCTACAGAGATACGGCACAACTCCTCAAGCAGGAACTTACCCACCAATCCGGCATGCCAAGATGTCCCGCAGGCCACGATGCAGATCCGTGAAAATCCCGCCATCTCCGCATCGGTCAACCCCAGGTCTTCAAGGTAAACATTTCCCTCCTCTTCCAGAAGGCGACCAGCCATGGTGTCCTGAACGGCGCGGGGCTGTTCAAAGATCTCCTTGAGCATGAAGTGACGGAAGCCGCCTTTCTCGGCCATGAGCGGCGACCAGTCGATGTGCCGTGTAGCTTTAGACAGCACTTCCCCTGTTATCGTGGAAAAAGCCACCCCATCCCTCCTAAAGACGGCTATTTCTCTATCTTCCAAAAAGACCATCTCTCTTGTCTGCGCAAGGATGGCGGGGATGTCGGAGGCGACAAAGTATTCTCCGTCGCCTATCCCCACCACCAGAGGTGAGCCATGTTTCGCAGCAATCATGGTATCCGGCTCAGATTCACAGACAATGCATAGGGCATAGGCGCCCTTCAGTTGCAGGAGGGTCTGTCGTACCGCCTCTTCGAAGCCAGCGCCATCTTTCATCCGTTGCTCAATCAGGTGAGCGATAACCTCTGTATCTGTTTCGCTTTTAAAGGTATGCCCGATCTCCCGTAATGAACTTTTCAGGGGGATATAATTTTCGATAATGCCGTTATGAACAAGAACTATCGGCCCGGCTTGGTGAGGATGCGCATTGATTTCAGTCGGTTTGCCGTGTGTTGCCCATCGAGTGTGGCCAATCCCTATTTCACCAAAAATCGGGATTAGTCCAACCAAGTCAACGAGGTTGGCAAGTTTCCCCTCGCTGCGGCGAATGTCGGCGCAATCAGCAAATATGGTGCAGATACCCGCGGAATCATAACCACGATATTCAAGGCGCTTGAGCCCATCCAGAATGATTGGCGGAGCCTGCTGACTCCCGATATACCCTACTATGCCGCACATGACCTAAGCCGCCAGTTTCCGCTTGAGCAGCAGTTCCCATTCCAGAGCCGAGTTAACGATATAGCTGAGATCCCCGTAACGCGGGGTCCAGCCGGTGAGTGATCGGAGCTTGCTGCTGTCAGCTATCAGAGCCGGTGGGTCTCCGGCTCTTCTGTCCGCCATCTTGACCTTGAAATCTACCCCGGAGACGGTCTTTACCGTTTCAACCACGTCCCGCACGGAAAAGCCGTAGCCGTAGCCGCAGTTGAATACTTTGCTCTCGCCATCTGCCCGCAGATACTCAAGTGCGCTGAGATGTGCCGATGCCAGGTCGCTGACATGGATATAATCGCGAATGCAGGTGCCGTCCGGGGTTGGGTAGTTATCGCCGAAGATGGTGAGGTACGGGTATTCTCCGGTTGCAGTCTTGATCGAACGAGCGATCAGGTGCGTCGCATCCCGGTAGACCTGGCCGAGTTGGCCGTCCGGGTCGGCGCCTGCCACGTTGAAGTAACGAAGCGCGACAAATTTAAAGTCGGAAGAGACGGCAAGATCGCGCATTATTGCCTCGCCCATGACCTTGGAAGAACCGTACGGGTTGATCGGACAGAGCGGCGCCGACTCATCAACCGGCATCCGGTCCGGAATTCCATAGACCGCAGCGGTTGAAGAGTAAATCAGGTTCTTGACGCCATGCTTAACCATGCTGTCAAGAAGGTTCATGGTGTTGACCACGTTGTTATAAAAATAGACGAGCGGTTCGCGCACCGACTCCTCCACCTTGATGGAAGCAGCAAAATGCAGAACCGTGTCGGGCCTGAATTCTCTTATTACCAGATCCAGGAGCGGCTTATCAGCTAGGTCGCCGGCAATGAGTTTTCCATGAAGCACAGCCCAGGCGTGGCCGGTTGAGAGATTGTCGAACACGACGATCTCATGTCCCTGTTCGCCCAAAAGCTTGACAACATGGCTACCGATATACCCGGCGCCGCCGGTAACAAGGATTCTCATAGCCGCTCCCCTTTTAATGCCGATTTCCTTCCGAAGCGAACCGAACCTTATCAGGGTTTTATTACAACCATGCGGCAGTCCTAATAAATGTTTGCAACATGCTGCGACACAAATGTCACCTAGCAAAACGTTCCGAATTTTTTACATTCCCATCTAACAGACGTAACAGTTCTCTGGCAGTATCCTGTCCCAAATATGACAACTATGTACGACAAGGGTACTGACTGACCTGTTATTACAGGGATCGGAAAGCCCGAAACAACAAGTGCGTTTCACTTTGTTGTTTCGGGCTTTTTCTTTTCAAAAAGTTATCGACACCACCTTACAAGGAATTTTCCACGGAATTTATGAAACAGCAGTCAGGTTCAATAATTCGTCTGTTTTGGGTATTGCCGATGACATTGCTGCTGGTGCAATTCGGCATAGCCCTGCTGCATCATCATTACCAGGGATCGTATTACGACCAGAAAGATCAGTTTCACCACCTCACAACTGAAGCGCCTTGCCAGGGCAAGGTTGCTGCCCAGTCAAACCTTCCATCTGTTTTTCCGGCAGACACCCCGGCCAAAACAATCATTTCCAGCCCTAATATCATTGTTACCATTCAAAACATTCTGCCATGCAGCCTTTTGCCGAAAGCTCACCAGAGGTGCTCTTCCCACGACAGAGCGCCACCTGCCTGACCCGTTACCCTCAAATTAATATCTGACAACTGCAAAGCCAAACCCGTTGCAAGACGGGGACGGAAAGCCACGGGTCCCACGAGGATAGCCGGGTTGCCTTTCAATGATGAAAGACAACCAGGCTTTTTCATTTTTTCACTGTCCAAACCAGGAAAGGGGGATTGAGCAAGTCACCAGCGATGTGTTACCGGCGCGAGCGATTGCGGGAAGATAGCGGGCAATAAATCCATGATGAAGCCCGACGAGACCAGATCGGTCATGATTTCCTGTCAACGTTCAGCAAGTCGGCAGCAATCACAATTGAATAAAGCGAGACCTGAAGTTAATCAGCTGCGCACCAATTAAAACGAATAAAGGAGAGAATGCCATGAAGTTGAGAAGAATGAATCACTACAAGACTGCGCTGTTCGGGGCGCTCCTGGCGACATCGCTGTTGGCTGGAGCTGAAGCCCATGCAGCAATGGGGATCAGCTTTACGTCACCGTCGGATGAGTACCAGGAAACTGGCGCAACCGGCAACATCGTAGGCTGGAGCTTCACCGCCAACACCGATCTCTACGCCACCAGGCTAGCCGTCTATGACACCGACCGGGATATTTCGCCGGAGCCGTCACACTTCATCGGCCTCTGGAACAATGCCGGCACCCTTATGGCCTCGACAACGGTAACTGAAACCGGCGTAAAGCCAAACGGCTTCGGCTACCACTGGGCCAACATTACCCAGACCAGGCTGACTGCCGGCCAGACTTACTATGTCGGTGCCGTCATGGGATCTGACCACTACACTGCCCAGGTTCCCAATTCCATCTTCGGCTATGGCGATCCGAAGCCGTTCGGCAATCTGCAAATCTATTCCGGGATCACCTACAACGCAGATGCCTTCTACTACCTGGCAAACGGGGAAAACCCCAACGGGATCACCTTCGGCAGCGCTTCGCTGACCAGCGGCGTCAACGGCCCGGACACTATCATCGGCGGCTTGGGCGCCAACATCGACCTTACTCCGACCCCGATCCCGGCTGCTGCCTGGCTGCTCGGCTCCGGCCTTCTCGGCCTGGCCGGCATTCGTAGAAAGAAGAATTAACAGCTGCCTGCATTCCCATTTCAAATACTTAAGGAGCGATAGACGATGAAAGCAAATAGAAAAGTATGCGCCGCAGTTCTCGCAGTAGCAATGCTCTCGGCCGGCAGCGCCTTTGCCGCCGAGAAATGGATGACCGGTGACCTTCACCAGCATACGACCTACACCGACGGTTCCTACCCGATGAACGACCTGACCGCTGCCGGCGTGATCGCCACATCGGCCTGGGCTGACCCCACCGGGCTGTACCGTAAAGGCGTAATGCCGCAAGGCTTCCGTTTTGGTGTCGATTTCCAGGCCAACAACGAGCATGGTGGGACCAGCGGCAAGGACAACTTCAATAACGCCTGGAGTACATACGGTCCGGGACTGGCTGTCGGTGATTCCGGATTGATGTGGCGCTGGCAGTCCCTGATCAGCCCTTCAAATATCCCCGGCTACGCTGGTCCGGCATACATGGGCGCAGCTGACTGGATCAAAACCATCCGTGACAACTACTCACCTTTGGGAAAAATCGCAATGAGCGGAATGGAGTGGAACCCCCCGGGGCATGAGCACTGCAGCTCTGCCATCGTTGCCAACAACTCCCTGCCGATCGCCGAGTTTGAGTACCGTTTCGATAACTCCGACACCGACGGCACCTTGACTGCCAACACCGCCACCACCATGGGGTGGACCGGTAAGGTTCTTAACGCCACCTACAATGCCTCTGCCCCTGACTACTCGGCAACGCTCGGCCTGAACAAACTGCACAACAAGACGGTAGACGCCGTGAAGTGGCTGCAGGCCAACTACCCGGCAAACAGCTATGTCATCCCGGCCCACGTCGAGCGCGCCGGCTGCGGCCTTAACGGCGGCGCCTGGAACATCGCTGCCTTCCGTGACATCAACGACAACGGCCCGACGGTCGCCTTCAGTTTTGAAGGGATCCCCGGACACGAGAAAGAAACCAGCCGCGGCTCTTTCGGCACCGGCGCCTGCGGCGGCGGCACCTACGGCGGCGCAGGAACCTATGTGGCCACAGTCGGCGGCCTCTGGGACAACCTGCTGGCCGACGGCCGCAAGTTCTGGAACATCCCCAGCTCAGACTTCCACAGCGATGCCGGCGCCGACTTCTGGCCGGGCGAGTACCTGAAGACCTACACCAAGGTTAAAGACGCCAATAACGACGGCATCTACACCCAGGAAGATGTGGTCAACGGCCTCCGCGCCGGTAACTCCTACACTGTCCATGGCGACCTGATCAACGACCTGGATTACAAGGTCGTCTTCAAGACCCCGTTTGGCACCAAATCCGCCACCATGGGCGAAACCCTTCAGATCAAAAAGGGTAACAAAGTCAGCGTACAGATCCGCTTCAAATCACCTGCCAACAACAACTGCGCAGCAGGGGTCAACGCTTCGGCAACCTACGTCTGCAAGGCTCCTTCAGTGCACCACGTACAGCTGATCCAAGGCAAAGTGAATGCCACAAAAGCCGGCAAGTTCCTGGCTGACGGCGTAACCCCGAACGCGGCCTACAAAGCCATAGACCCAACAGTGGCCAGTATCGTCAAGACCTTTGACGCCGCCTCGTGGACTACCGACGCCGCCGGCTACACCACCATGACCTTTGACGTGCCGAACGTGCAGAACGACATGTTCTTCCGCATTCGCGGCTCCAACCTCGGGTATGACGTGAAAAAGATGGACGCCACCGGCACCAAGATCGTCTACGGTACCGACGCTGCCGGCAATCCGTTGATCAACACCCCGGGAACCAACAATGCCGACATGGCCTGGGACGACCTCTGGTTCTACAGCAACCCGATCTTTGTGAAGGCGCTGTAATAGCCCGTACTTAAACACCGATGGCCGGAACCACGCAGTTCCGGCCATCTTCATTATCTAACACTGTGAAAAGGAGATGTATCCATGAAATCCGCACTTCGCACCCTTGCCATCGCAGCGCTGGGCGTCGTCTGCTATGCCGGCACCAGCTTTGCTGCAGTAGCTGTCGACTTTACCGGTACCGCCGTTGATTGGAACGATGGCAACAACTACACCATCGGCTGGAGCTTCACCGCCAACCAGGACCTCTTTGTCAACTCTCTCGGTGTCTATGCCGCTCCTGAATTCGGCACCGGCAACCGTGTCTTTACCGAGACTCACGCTGTGGGCATTTTCGATGCCAACCAGAATCTGCTTGCCTCCACTGCAGTCAGCAATGCCGACTCTCTTAACGGCTTGTTCCGTTATCACTCCCTCGACACAAAGTTGGCGCTGACCAAGAATGCCACTTACTTCATCGCTGCATACATGGGTGCCGACCAGATGGCAATCGGCACCGTCGGCTCTTCGGTCAATCCTTTGATCACCTACACCGGCAGCTATTACACGACCAGCAACAGCTTGAGTTTCCCGGCACTTAATGACGGCACAATCACTGTAGCGGACGGCACATTCGGCCCGAACATGGAGGTAACCCCTACCCCGATTCCGGCCGCCTTCTGGCTGCTCGGCTCAGGACTCGGCATGCTCGGCGCAGTCCGCCGCAGAAACAACAATTAATTGAACGAAACGCCCATTTCTTAAATACATAAGGGAGAGAACCGTGAAAAAAAAGAAATTCACCAAAAAATTCCTGGCAACCGCTGCCTTGTCCGCCCAACTGGTGGCTCTTGGCGCCGGTGCTGCCTGGGCTGTCCCGGCAGCAAACCTCAAGGTAAAGCTGTTGGCAATCAATGATTTCCACGGCCAGTTGTCACCCAAGACCGTTAGCGGTCGCCCGGCCGGCGGAGCAGCGGTACTCGCCTCATACTTGAAGAAAGCCCAGAGCGGCATGGAAGACCGCACCATCATTGTCAGTGACGGCGACTTTGTCGGCGCTTCGCCCGCCAACTCGGCCCTGTTGCAGGACGAGCCGTCGATCCAGTTCCTCAACACCCTGGCCAACCCTTACTGCCTGACCGACAAGATGAATGCACGTTGTAACCTTCTTGCCACCGTCGGCAACCACGAGTTCGACGAGGGAACAGCCGAACTGTTCCGGATGATGAACGGCGGCAACCATGCCAAAGGTCCGTTCATCGAGAACCCTTACTCCGGCGCGCATTTTCCCTACATCGCCGCCAACGTGATCGACACTGCCACCGGTAAGCCCCTCCTGCCTCCCTACATCATCAAAACCGTGAGAAACACTCCGATCGCCTTTATCGGTGCCATCCTCAAGGATACGCCGAACATCGTGGCCCCGGCCGGCGTAGTGGGCCTCACCTTCATCGATGAGGCAACCGCCATCAACAGCTATATCCCGGAACTGCAGGCCAAAGGGGTCAAGGCAATCGTTGGGGTCATCCATCAGGGTGCTGCCGACGTCGATACCATCGTCGGCAAACTCGACGGCGAAATCGACCTGGTTATCTCCGGTCACAGTCACGGTAGTGTCAATAAACTGGTCAACAACGTTGCCGGCAGGCCGGTGCTGGTCACCCAGGCCTACTCCGCCGGTACTGCCTATGCCGACATCAATATCGAAATAAGCCCCTCCAGCAAGGATATCGTTGCCAAGTCAGCCAACATCGTCACCACCTTCGGCGATGCCGGAGCAGGCCTGACCCCTGATACCGCCGTGGCTGGAATAGTTGCCACTGCCGATACCGTGGTAGCGCCGTTGGTTTCTGTTCCTGTTGGTGAGACCTCGGATCTCATCACCAGGAGCCAGACCCCGGCCGGCGAATCGGCACTCGGCAACCTTATTGCCGATGCCCAGCGCGCCTATGAAGGGACCGACTTTGCCTTCATGAATCCTGGCGGGATCCGTGCCGACCTTGATAAAGGCATCGTAACCTGGGGAGAGCTCTTCACTATCCAGCCGTTCGGCAACCAGATGGTGCGGATGTCCATGACCGGACAGCAGATCTATGACCTGCTCGCCCAGCAGTGGAGCAACCCCGCGTCGCCAAAGATGCTGCAGATCTCAGGCCTCAGCTACAGCTGGATCAACAATGGCGCCGGCAAAGCAGGTACAATCAACGAAGTACGCAAAAACGGGGTAGAAATCGATACGGCTGCCACTTATACCGTGACCACCAACAACTTCCTCTCAGGCGGCGGCGACGGCTTTACCGTTTTCAAGAACGGCCTCAACCCGGTTATTGATGCCGCGGATATCGACGTGCTCGTCTCCTACATCAGAAGCCTGCCAGTGCCTTTTGATGTCAATATCGACAACAGGATTGTCCGGAGCGAAGCGGCCCCGATCCAGTTCGTTTACACCTCTGACGCCCATTACGGTATCACGCGGAAAGATCTCGTTGCGTCAACGGCTACGGTAAACGCTCAGGCCGTCAACCAGGCCCTGGTTGCTTCGATCAACAGCCTGCAATCCACAATCGCACCAGTTGCGATCCCGTGCGACAACGGAGTAAATGCCTGTGCCAGCTCTGTCGGCGCACTGGATTTCGTTGCCGAAACCGGCGATGTCGCCAATCGTCAGGAAGCATCCAAACTAATCCAAAGTGCCGCTGCCTCCTGGACACAATTTGAAGCCGACTATCTTAACGGGCTGACCGTAACCGACCGTAACAATACCAAGGCTCCACTCTATCTGGTGCCGGGCAACCATGACGTCAGCAACGCCATCGGCTACTACAAGACTTTGAGCCCTGCCTTTGACGCCACCTCGTACGTGAATATCTACAACCTGATGCTGAACCCGATAACACCGCTCACCAACGCCGGCTTTATCGGCACCTCGGCCACTGATGCCGCTGCGAGCTACGCCGGCAACAAGGTTTACTATTCGAAGGATATCGGTGGCGTCCACTTTGTCTTCATCGGCATGTGGCCGGACAGCGCCGCTCGGGCCTGGATGGATGCCGACCTGCGCAAGGTCAGCTCAACCACGCCGGTGGTCCTTTTCACCCACGACGAACCGCTCCTGGAAACCAAGCACCTGATCAACCCCAACGAAGTCAGAAACCATACCATCAACTCCACCGATAAATTCGAAAACCTGGTGCTGGGCGAAGGTGCCGGCGGCTATGCAAGCGTTGCCACCATCAATGACCCCAGCACTGTCGAGCAGAGGGCGCTGGTTGCCTGGCTCAAGAACCACAAGAACGTGGTGGCCTACTTCCACGGCAATACCAACTACAACGAGTTCTACACCTATGCCGGGCCGGATAGCGACATCAGCCTGAATACCTTCCGCGTCGATTCCCCGATGAAAGGCATGGTTTCAGGGATCGACGCCGCCAATGGCATTGGCGATCCGAGCAAACTGTCGTTTCAGGTGGTCTCGATCGATCCGGGTGCAACGCAAATGACTGTGCGCGAGTATCTCTGGAATACCAAGACCTGGGGCACTTCCAAGACCGTATCGCTGGCTCCGCGCAGCAACTGATTGCATTTTATGCCTTATGAAGCACCCGGACCTTCAAACCGGTCCGGGTGCTGTTACTTTGGACATTAGATTCTGAACATGATCAGTTGTCAGGAGAATGAAATGAACTTCTTGAAAATCAAACTGTTTATTGTGAGCGTCATCATGTTTGCCGCCAGCTCGGCGTTTGCAGACCTCAGTTTCGACGTATCAATTGACACCTCAAGGATTAACCGAACCAGAGGTTTTCTCTATCTTCAGTACGGTGGACTTAACGGGGTTCCTTCATCAGTCAATGTTCGCGAAATCAGATTCGCAGAATCAGGTTTTATCAGTGGTCCTCCTTCCGATCAAGTTGTCGACGGCAGTGCTGTGATCGGACGCCTGCCAAGCTTTGTGCATTTCAATAATACAAACGGAACAAATGATTATAATCAGGGTTATTGGTTCAAAAATCTCCTGAAATTCAATATCTCCTTCCCCGGCCCTCCTGTTGGCACTCCGGATGGCGGCAGCAGTACCTTCTCCCTATGCATTTTCCGGGACGAAATCGGTTTACAGCCCCTTTTTAATGCCGACGGTATTAATGGTTCAGTGGCTGGTTCCCTCTTTAACATCAACCTTATGAACGACGGCAGCACAAGCACCGAAATTTTTGCCAGCGAAGCTAGTGTCACCCCGACACCGGCGCCGATCCCGACCGCAGCCTGGCTGCTCGGCTCCGGGCTCATGGGGCTGGTGGGAATCAGGAGACGCCGGAAGTAGGCAGGATTTCAGCGATGAGTCAATGCCGGTGACGTTTCACTAAAGCATGTGCTACAGCTAAAAAGGTCTGGATCGGGGTCTCTACTCCGGTCCAGGCTTATTACTTTCAAACCCGGATAACGTGGTAGGAAGTTCATCTATCAACATCCTGACAAGTCTTCAGCTGATTTGCAGAAGGAAAGGAACTCCCCATGAAGAAGACCATCTTTACACTAGTTGCCGTTGCCGCAACAATATTAGCTCTCCGGCGCATCAAGCCGCGAAAACGAAAGCAACCTTATATCCCATATTATGGCTAACCTCAATGAGCTAAAAAGAACCTGCTTAATTGACCGTAGTAGCTGCTTTGTGCGGGTTACGTTCAAATGAAGGATGGAATCTCGGCAAAACTGAAAGGGAAATCAAAGGCGGTCCAGAGCAAATCTCTGGCCGCCTTATTTATGAGAGGCTGATCTGAAAAACATATGGTTTTATACTTGTTTACATCCTTATAAGCAGATATTATCCTTCACAATGAAAAAGCGTATCCTGTTTCTCTGTACCCACAACTCTTGTCGTTCCCAGATGGCAGAAGCGCTCGTAAACCACTACCTCGGCGACCGTTTCCAGGCTTATTCCGCCGGAACTGAAACGACCCGAGTCAATCCACTAGCTATCCAGGTCCTGTCGGAACTGGGTATAGTGATGACCGGCCACAGGTCCAAGTCCCTTGACGAGTTCGAAGATCAGCAATTCGACCATGTCGTCACTCTATGCGATTCTGCCAACGAACAGTGCCCAATCTTCTTTGGAGGAATTCGCCGGGTGCATATTGGCTTCGATGATCCCTCAAGGTTTGCCGGCACCATCGAAGAGCTCCTACCTGAGTTCCGGCGGGTAAGGGATGAGATTCTGGAGCAGCTTACTAGCTATCTGACTGATTCTCCAAATTCATGACTCTACATAGACTGCTTGTTAACCAATAGCAGTCCCGCAATTGCCAAAAAGCCAACCGGCCAACCGGATCACAGCCGGTATCCAGATTCCAGTCACCGAACCAGGAGCAATAACGGTCATCACCGGTATGAACCGCCGCTGCGACGATCTTCCAGGCTTCGGCCACGTTGGCCACTGCCAGGTTGAAGAGACCGTCATACGCCATGAGATTGCCACCCGGCACCGGGAGCCGCTCGATGTACTCCGGATCTGCACCCCCTACAGCAGGATAGTGCAGCCCGGTTTTAGCCAGGATCAACCGCGCCAGGGGGAAGAGGTGCAGACCGTCAGCTCTCCCCGCCGCCGCAAGCTGGATGGCATTCCGGTGCCAGGCGTGGATGTCGGGGGGCTGCTTCAGGAACCGGTCGCGGTGACACTCCAGGAGCAGACCAGACCAGAACCGGGTAATATCCGGATCGAGCAACCGGCGGCTCCCCTCTTGGAGGCAGCCGTACAAAAGGCCGTTCAAATGAGGTGACTTGCCGATAGCGCCGAGTCCGAGGCGAGGGGCAATAAAATAATCCTGATGCAGTTCGCAGCGCCGGTGAGCCTGGACATTGGTTTCATAAGCACCAACCTTGAGTTGCACGACCGGATGGATGGTCGCATCAGCAACAACGTGTGCACAGTAGCCGAGAAGCCAGGCCAGGCATCTCGCCTTCGCACCGTTGTCAGGCATCTTTTTCAGGTAATCGATACCCCGGATTACCATCTCTCCGGTATGGCTATAGTGCATGGCGTCAGCCCAAACCGCATCACCTGATTCGAAAGAAGCCAGATTGGGATAATCGGGACTGACCGTACCGAGAGCGCAGAAGCAGAAAAGTTCATCACCCGGAGACGACAAACCGGTAACAGGCAGCATGGCCTCAATGAAACAGGCCGAGTTTGCAAGCTCCCTGACCAGGGAGAGATGGGCATAAGGTCCGGGCATGATTCATCAACCTCGAATGGAATATTGCTTGGTCATTCTGCGTCCAGCTTAGCGAACATATTGATGGTTGCCGGGATGCAGGCATAGCAAATCATCGCCGAATGTCATGGAATAGTGACAGAGGCTCGGGAAGCTCGTCAAGGCGCGGCAGTAATAGAGGCAGGCATCCGGCAGTTTTCTGGTCTGGCAAATCTCGGGATTAGGAAGTGAACTGTTCATGGCTCCACGCTAGCATAGAAATGTGTGGTACTCATGCATAATGCGCTACGTTTTTATGAAGAAACGATCAGTTTCCTGGCCCGGAGTTTTGACTCCGGACCAGGCCTGTGAAGCGATTGCATACCCACCAAATGAGTTAAATTAGACCGACATCAGTTAGCAGCTGCTCCACCGCTGCGCAACTTAGCCTCTTCTCTGGCTTCATGCAGCGCCTCCAACTCCTTGAGCCGCTCGCCGAGCCATTGATGAAAAGAGCGGGCGCTATCGTAGTTCATGACAATCCCGGCCTCAACGGCGCGATAGAGGGTCTGGCCAAAGTCGGCCGGAACCTGGGCAATCTCGCTGCCGATAGCGCCGCCGTCAACCTCATGGGTGATGGAGGCCGGAACGCCTGAGCGCTCCAGGTAGAAATGGGTCACAATCTCGCCTCTTGGAGAAACCCCGCCATGTGCTCCGTTGACATAGACCGGATTGTAATCCTCGGCAAACAGGTACTTGAAAATTATCTGCGACTTGCTCATATCGTCTCCTTTTAATGAACCAGGGACTATTAGCTCCTGGTAAAAATCACCAATTACCGGCAGGTGGACTCTGCTGCCGTCAAGTTAGTACTTAACGAAACACACCAGCAGCGTCATTAACATAGCAATTCTCTATGACGCCCGTATTGCAGTCAGGCAACGATTTGCCGCAAATTTGCAATAGTATCCATAACTGATGAAAATGTCCGGCCAACAGCTTCCAGCAGCCGTATTAACAGAGAAGAAGCCACTCTGAATAGTTAACTAGACATATGATTATTGTTGCAAAATCGATACTTGCCAGTAATTCCGTTGTCAAGGAGGAGTGCTAGGATGACAATCATAAATTCTATTCTCAAGGAGTGCATTGTCATGAACAGAAAGAACCCAACCTGCATCGATTGCCGCTGCGGAGTTATCAGTCACACCATTGAGCGCCACGGGCGACAGTTGACCATGGAAGAAACCATTTTCTCCTGCGGCTCCCGGCTAAAACAGTCAGTCACGGCTAACGGCAATGTCGGCAAAGTTGAATTCATCGGTTGCAACTGCGCATCCTGATACAGGTTTGCAGAGTGGTGCGGAAAGGGACAGGCAATGGGAAGCAGAACAATTCTGCTGGTTGATGATAACCCGAATGACATATTTTTGGCCGTTAGAGCCCTGCGAAAAGCTGATTTTAAAAATGTCATTGTCAGGAACCATGGCAAGGAGGCCCTGGAATTTCTTCACAGCACATCTGATGGCAATAACGACAGCAAAGCAGCCCCTGAGATACTCATCGTAGACATCAACATGCCGATCATGAACGGCATGGAACTGATAAGGGCATTGCGGGCTGACCCTTTGCTGGGTCAGCTCCCGGTAATCGTCCTGAGTTCATCGTTCAACCCAAAAGACCAGAACACCTGTAAAGAACTAGGAGTACACACCTACCTTATCAAACCTCCCAGCCCGAACGACTTCAAGTCCGCCATAGCCGAACTGGACCTTCCTCCATTATCTAAAGAAGCATAGCCCACTGGCAACTGCCGTATTTAAGCTAGTTGCCAAAAAGTTTACATGATTGTAACTAAAGTGTTTTTTGCAAGAGACGATACTCCATAGAGCGTAATCAAACAACCATCCGCTATGCGTAACAAAGGCAGGCATGCAGATCGGTAGATTTGGGGAGCACTATGCAGGAAGCCTCTATCCAGAACAGCGTGATTATTGTCGGAGAACTGATCACATCAAACGACCAGACCGCTCCGCAGACCCTGGTAAGCGCCATTTCCGACCATTTTTTCAATACGCCAAACCTGGAAGCTCTGGCAGTGGTTGAGGGAGTGACGCCAAAAGGGCTGATAACCCGAACAAAACTGTTCTTCACCCTGTCGCGCAGGTTCGGCAACGAACTCTATTCACGGCAGCCGATCATTTCCATTGCCGACACTACGCCACTTATCGTCGCTGCCAGCGAATCGCTCGATGAGGTAATCGACAAGGCCTTTGCCCGTTCACCTCAAGATATTTACGACGAAATTATCGTTGCAGACGTAAATGGGGCTTACCTTGGCCTTCTGTCGGTAAAACAACTGGTAATTGAACAGAGCAATGCCCTGTCGCGCAGTGTTCTTTTGGAAGAAATGGCAACAGCCCGCTCCCAAGAGCTGGAAAGGATCAACCAGGTAAAGACCAAGTTCCTGGCCAATGTCACGCATGAGCTCCGTTCACCGGTAAACGCCATTATCGGATTGACCGAGCTGCTGCAAATGGCGGCAGACAGCGGATCAATGGAGCAGGTACAAGAGCGCCTGTCGTTCATGATATCTACGGCGACAAACCTCAGGGCCGTTATTACCAATATCCTCGATCTGTCGAAAATTGATGCGGGAAAAATGGAAGTCGCCCATCAACAGGTCGATGTAGCAGCAATGCTTGCCGAAGTTGCGGAGACCACCCGCATCCTGATCGGCAATAAACCGGTCGCAGTGCAGGTCATTACCCCCGTCGAACCGGTAGTGGTCTCTACGGATCCGATCAAACTACGCCAGATTGTAACCAATCTGACAAGCAATGCGGCAAAATTTACCGATCAGGGCTCCATTGCAATCGGTATGCTGATCCACGAAGACCAGCTGGTGATAGAGGTCCGCGACACCGGCATCGGCATCAAGGAAGAAGATATCAACCTTATCTTCAGTGCCTTCGCCCAGGTCGAAGACGCCTCAACCAAGACCCATGAAGGCACCGGGCTGGGCTTGACCATCAGCAAAAATCTCGCAAAACTCCTCGGCGGGTCCATTTCCGTCAGCAGCACCTACAATAAAGGCTCGGTTTTCAGCCTGTCTTTACCATTGAAACAGATCGACCAACAAGGAATCCACAGCCATGCAGCATAAGCAAACCGTGATGATTATCGATGATGATGAAATTCACCTCTATACCGCCAAGGGCCTTCTCAGCAGTGACCAGATTGAGGTAGTCACCCACCAGGGCTCCTTCGGCGCCACCACTCAGCTGAAGCATGTCAGGCCAGATCTGCTGTTGCTGGATGTGAACATGCCGGCGCTTTCCGGGGCGAAACTCGCTGAAATAGTAAAACCGCTCTGCCGGGAAATGAACACCGCCATCTTCTTCTACTCATCCAATGATGAAGATACCTTGCGGACTTTGGTAGCAACAAACGAAGTACAGGGCTATATCTGCAAAGGAGACATTGCCGCGCTGCGCAATAAAGTACACGATTATCTTGCTGCTATGCGAAACGGAGCGGACAGAGTATCAGGCAACTGAAAATCACCCCGTAACTATTATAGAAGCCAACGTCTTGAATCATCTCAGGTAGGTTTTTCCTGTTATTCAACAGACAATCACGCTCAGTTATGGACGCTATATCAAAATCTCCCAAGAAACGGATCAGATGCTGCCGGCGTCCTGGATGTCCTGCTGCAGCTTTCTGACTGCCTGCAGGGCCGAAAGGATCAGGTCTTCCGTGGGGCTGTGGGGACAATCGTGATAGGCGCGCTGCAGGGTTTGAATGATCTTGTCGGTGTCATAGTAGAGTGTCGTGTAGTGCTCGTTCAAAGTGCTTCTCCTGTTTGATAAGTATTCAGACAGCCAAGACCTACCATTCTCACGTTACCGTTGTATTACGGCAGGGCAATATTTACGCAAAAATATCAGGGAACTGCGATAACTGTCAACAGTAGCCATTGAGCGGCATCACTGTTTAAAGATTCCGGAGGCGCCATTATGCCGGGAATTTGCAAACTCTTTTCACTCCCGCAATACTTTCGCAATATTTGTCTGTTATCAATTAACAATAATAAAACGTTATGCATTCCGGTACAAAATACGATTAGCGCTGGACAACCTGAAGGAGAACTTAACCATGCAAAATCATTCAAACATGCACACCCTGACCCACACCATCATAAACGACTTGCAACAGGCATTTTCCGCCTGCTCAGATCATCCGACTGAAGGTCTGATCCTGTCTGCCATCGTGACTGTCAAGCAAGTCCATGATCTACTCCCGCAGCCGGAATCAGCAATGGCAGACCTTGATCCGGAAGAATACTGCTGCGCAATCTAACCAGCTAAGAGCCAAGGAGATTCATAGATGAAACGCATCATAACCGCCACCCTCCTCATGCTGGCCTGTGCGGCTCCTGCCATGGCGGCGTCAACGCCTAAAATCGGTGTTGTTGACCTGCAGCGAGCCGTTTCAGAGTGTTCTGCCGGGATCGAAGCCAGGGCCGACCTGCTCAAGAAGACTGAAAAGTACAATGCTGAATTGAAAGCCCTGTTATCTGATTTTGAAAAGACCAAGGCTGAAGCTGAAAAGGACGCTGCCAAACTCACTGCGGATGAACGGGCCGAGCGGGAAATACAGCTTCAGAAGAAGAGCCGTGATTTCCAGAACCGGCAGCGTGAGGCCCAGGAAGAGATCAAACTGCTTGAGGCAGACCATCTCAAGCGGATTACCAGCCGTCTTGGGTCAATAATGGCAAAAGTGGGCGACGAAGGTAATTATACGGCGATCCTCGATCGCAGTGTTGGACTCTTCTATTTCGGCAAGGATGCCGATATCACCGCGCAGGTCGTGCAACGTGCCAACGAGGAGCACTCCAGTAACAAAAAATAAGCGTCATTGTTTGAATATTGGTACGCGCGGCGTACTTTGCTGGCCAACCCGGCACCAGAAAGCCCGCACTGTGAGCATCATGCCTGCTGACGTGCGGGCTTTCGTGCAACATACGCGGCATCCAGAGAAGCAGACGCTTAAAGCCATACGAAAGGAATTACCGTTATGAAATGCCCTAAATGCAAATCCAAGGTAGGATTGCACTACCATGAACGGACACTTATTGAACGAGGCAATGCCCAAGGTATCTGCTGCTTCATGTGTGGTTTCTGGGTGAACGGTCCCGAACAGGAGGCCCTGGTTTTATTGAAAAAGTTCCGCTCGCGCAGACATAGATAATAGCAGCCCTGCAGGCAACCGGATTAGACCCGGCAGGTTTCTGTGATAGACTTTTCAGCAGATCAAAGCAGGTGAGAAGTCTTAACAGGAGCTGCCAATGTTCGAGTCGGCGGAGTTGGGCCACAAGATCGATAAGACTCGCTATAAGCGCGAAGTGCCGATCCTGCGGGAGGCCCTGCTGGATGCACAGACAGACCTGCTGCAATCGCGGAAATTCCCGGTCATCATCCTGATCGGCGGGGTCGATTGCGCCGGGAAGGGTGAGACGGTCAACATCCTCAACGAATGGATGGACCCCCGGCATATTGAGACCCATGCGCTACGGAATCTTACAGATGAAGAGCTGGAGCGACCGCCCATGTGGCGTTACTGGCGATCACTCCCCCCGCGTGGCAAGATCGGCATTTTTCTCGGTACCTGGTATTCGGCCCCGCTGATCGAGAACGTCTATGGCAACATTTCCAACGCCGAACTTGATCAACGCCTGGAACGGATAATCCGCTTCGAAAAAATGCTTTGTGACGAAGGTGCGCTGATCCTCAAATTCTGGCTGCACCTTTCCAAAGACCAGCAGAAAAAACGGCTCAACTCCCTGGAAAAGGATCCCGGCACCCGGTGGCGGGTAACAGACACCGACTGGAAGCATTACAAGCTCTACGACCGTTTCCACCAGGTCTCGGAACGGATGCTCCGCGCCACCAGCAGCGCCGAATCACCCTGGTTAATTGTTGAAGGGAATGATCCCCGCTATCGCTATCTCACCATCGGTACCGCAATCCACCAAGCTCTGCGCCGACGGCTCGACAACCACGAACCACCGCTCAAGGAAGAGCCGTTCCCCCCAATTACCCTGGCCATTGATGGGGTGCGGGTCCTGCATACCGTCGATCTCACGAAGCGGCTGGCAAAAAAAGAGTACGAAACCGAGCTCGAACAATGGCAGGGAAAACTAAACCTGTTGTCTCGCCACAAAAGATTCCACAAGCTTTCCGTGATCGTTGTTTTTGAAGGTTACGACGCAGCCGGCAAAGGTGGCGCCATCCGCCGCATAACCCAGGCCCTGGATGCCCGTCACTTTCGAGTAATACCAATCGCGGCACCCACCGAAGAAGAGCAGCTGCAACCTTATCTCTGGCGGTTCTGGCGCCATCTCCCCCATGCCGGAAGATTTGCCCTCTTCGACCGTTCATGGTACGGCCGGGTGCTGGTGGAACGGGTAGAAGGATACTGTTCCCATGCTGACTGGATGCGGGCCTACGGTGAGATCAATGACTTCGAGGAACAGCTGGTGCGCCATAATACCGTAGTGGTTAAGTTCTGGTTGGCAATAGACCGGAAAGAGCAGCTGAGGCGCTTCAAGGAACGGGAGAAGATCAGTTTCAAGCGGTTCAAGATCACCGACGAGGACTGGCGCAATCGCGAAAAATGGGACGACTACGAACTGGCGGTCTGCGACATGATCGACCGCACCAGCACCGAGATTGCTCCATGGACCCTGGTCGAGGCTAACGATAAGAATTATGCCAGGATTAAAGTTCTCAAGACCCTCTGCGCCAGGATAGAAGCGGCGCTGGACCGGAAGCGGAAGTGACCGCCTCTGCCGAGCACCAGGTTGGAGGGCCATGGTTTTGAACGGCTCCCATCTCCAAGAAGGGCCGCTATTCCCCCGGCACGAACGGGTCCGCGGCATCCGCCGCTGGCTCCCCGGCCTAGCGCTGCTCAAACACTACAACCGCTCCCTGTTTACCCAGGATCTTTTTGCCGGACTGGTCCTTACGGCGCTGCTGGCGCCGGTCGGCATGGGGTATGCCGAAGCAACCGGCCTTCCGGCTATTTACGGTCTTTATGCCACCATCGTCCCGCTTCTGGTCTACGCCCTGTTCGGCCCAAGCCGCATCCTGGTCATCGGTCCCGACTCGGCCCTAACCGCTCTCATTGCGGCTACTGTCCTGCCGCTCGCCGGAGACGATGCAATCCGTGCCGCCTCACTGGCTGCGGTCCTGGCCATTCTCTCAGGAGCGATCTGCATCCTGGCAGGCCTAGGCCGCTTCGGTTTCGTTACCGACCTGCTCTCCAAGCCGATCCGCCACGGCTATCTCAACGGAATCGCCCTCACCCTGCTGATCGGACAGCTCCCGAAAGTCCTCGGCTTTTCCGTGACCAGCGGCAGCATCCTTCAAACCGTAACCGGCCTGATTCATGGGATTTGGAACGGCAAGACCAACTTGATCGCGGCTGTTATCGGCTTTACCTGCCTGATGGTGATCATGGGCTGCAAGCGCTGGGCGCCACGCTGGCCGGGGGTGCTCTTTGCCGTGGCCGGCGCCTCGCTGGCGGTCGCCCTGTTCGATCTTTTAGGGCAAGCGCAAATCGCCGTAGTCGGGACGCTCCCGCAAGGATTGCCGACGCTGCATATCCCCCGCCTCACCCTCGATGAATTTTACACCCTCGGTACCGGCGCCGTGGCCATAGCCATGGTCTCCATCGCCGACATGAGCGTTCTGTCAAGGATCTATGCCCTGCGCGGCAGTTACTACGTGGACGACAATCAGGAACTGATCGCCCTCGGTCTCGCCAATGTTGCCACCGGCTTGTTTCAGGGATTCTCCGTGAGCAGCAGCGCCTCCCGGACCCCGGTAGCCGAAGCGGCCGGTGCCCGAACCCAGGTCACCTGCATGATCGGCGCGGTCTGTATCGCCCTGCTCCTGATGGTTGCCCCGGAACTGATGCGTCATGTGCCGACTGCCGCCCTCGGGGCGGTGGTTATTTCCGCCAGCTGGACGATCATGGAGATTGCCGGAGTCAGGCGCCTGTATCAATTGCGGCGTGGTGAATTCATCCTGTCGAATGTCTGCTTCCTGGGAGTTGCCCTGCTGGGGGTAATCCAGGGGATCTTCATAGCAATCGGCCTGTCCCTGCTGGTCTTTATCTGGCGGGCCTGGCGTCCTTACCATGCCATCCTCGGCCGGGTTGACGGCATGAAGGGATACCACGACATCACCCGTCACCCGGAAGGGAAACGGATCCCCGGCCTGATCCTTTTCCGGTGGGACGCCCCGCTGTTTTTTGCCAATGCCGAGATGTTCCGCGAGCATATCTTGCGGGCGGTCTCGGCAGCACCGACAAAAACGGTATGGATTGTGGTTGCGGCAGAACCGGTCACCGATGTGGACATCACTTCAGCCGACATGCTGACCGAACTGGACGGCGAGCTGCAGCAGGCCGGAATTCAGCTCTGCTTCGCCCAGATGAAAGGCCCGGTTAAAGACCGGTTGAAAACCTACGGCCTGTTTGTCAGAATCGGTACCGAACACTTTTTCCCAACCATCGGCCAGGCCGTTGACCGGTATGTGGCTCTGCACCAGGTTGCCTGGATCGACTGGGAAGATGCCCAACTCCGCAATGGCCAATTACAGCCCGATCCTTCCGGCAACAGTTAAAAAACACCCCTGCATGTCGTCACAAGATTGTTTGCCAACTGCAGTGCTACAGTCATGCTGCCGTGATAGTTAAGGCTAACAAAGATCTTCGTGACGGAAACTATGGGGCATCATCTGTTCATAAATCCCGGGATGTTGCCTGAATCATCTCCTGGCAGGCTGCTGATAACGATCCGCATCTTCTTCTGGCTTTTCTGGCTGCTCCTGATTCAGGCCGCGCCCGCTTCAGCCAAGACCATACACATTTCCGTCGCTGCTCCGGCATCACTCCTCAGTCAGCCGGCCTGCCGATTGGCGGTAACGGATACCGTGAACCTTCTCAGGAAGGCATTCCCCGCAGCAATCGTCAATTGCAATGCTCAGGGAGCCGATATCAGACTGGTTGTTCCATCTGTGCCGGCCAACGCTAAAGCCCCTGGCCAAGCGGCGTATGATGCCGGCAGGGATGAGTCATTCAGGTGGACATCCAACCGAAGAGGAGCAACAACTATCCTCCAGTTGACAGCAGCGTCACCTGTTGCCGTTGCCAACGGGCTGTACGGGCTACTGCAGGAAAAACTGGGGATCAGCTTCATCCATCCCCGGCAGACTCTCATACCTGTCCATAGCTCCTGGCCCCTACCCTCATCCTTCACCTTTTACGGACAACCGGAGTTTCCCTCCCGCGGCTTCCATCTGCACACCCTGCACCCGATCGAGCTGACCGAGCAGTTGCACGATCCGACCATCCCCAACTCTTTTGAGGATATCAGGGAGTACCTGGACTGGCTGGCGCGCAACGGCCAGAACCGGTTCCAGTTTTTTCTGCTGCGCGGCATCGACCGCGACCGATGGATCCCCCATGCCCGCCGGATAGTAGACTACGCCCATCAGCGCGGCATCAGCTGCGGCGTGGAGATCTCCCTGGCCATGCTGCAGCAGCAGGCTTTCCAGGCCATAACCCTGCTACGCCCTTTCCCGTCGTACCGCCGTCAGGTAGACCGGACCCTCGACTGGCTGTTCCAGGCCCAGTGGGATTTCATTTCGCTTGAGGCAACCATGGGAGAGCATCTGCCGTTCCTGGGACGCTTCCTGCCCGGCGTGCAAAGCTACTTCGAGCAGCAGGTCAGCCAGCGCTACCAGGCAAAGCTGATGTATGCCACCCATGTCATCTGCCAGGACAACGGGGAAAAGGTCCGCCGCCCCAACCTACCGGGGAGCGGCATCCTGATTCACACCGTCATGTGCTATTCTGCAGTTGAGCCGAAGGCACCGGTCTACGGCAATGACAACCAGCGCTTCATGCTTGAGGCAGCCCAAAGCGAAGCCAAACGCCGCGAGACCTGGTACTGGCCGGAATCGTCCTACTGGGTAGGCTTCGACTCATCGGTGCCGCTGTTGCTGCTTCCTTACTTAAGCTCACGTTGGGAAGACATCAACCAGATGCGCAAAAGCGGCGTGCATGGCCATCTTACCTTCACCTCGGGTTGGGAATGGGGTTACTGGCTGGTCGACTGGAGCATCAGCCGCTGGTCGTGGCGCTATGGCGACGACCGGAAGGAATGGGATACGTCTCCTGTGTCCCGGCTCGTCCGCCTCTTTCCGGACCGGGAGCTGACCAAGCTCTGGCAGGAGGCCCTGCGTCTGCAGAACTACTACCTGAAGGAGCGTGAACTGCTGCGCTACCTCTCGGCACTGACTCCGTTCTCCGAGCTTCCCGATCCCTTGAACCGCCCTTTCCAGCCCGACCCCGGGTTCCGCTACTCGTGGCTGCTGAATGATGCCTCGCCGGAACAGGCAGAAGCCGTGCGACAAGGCCCGGTGACCGACCTGGAACAATACGCTGACCGGATGCAGAAGGTGACGGACCGCCTTGACGCAAGATTCGCCCAATTGCGGCGCAACAAAGAAATAGGCGCTGATCTTCTCCCCTTGGCAACAGAGCTGACTGCGGGACTCCGGGTGAGCGCCCTGCGGGCCAGTCACCGGGCGCTTACGCTCAGGGCGTTGCTTGCGCAGCGGGAAGAAGCGGTTCTGCCACCGGGAGCAATCAGAGAATCCGATTATTTCCTCGCCCTGGCCCAGGGAGTGCGCCGCGACGCCCTGTTTCTCGTCCGCCGCCAGGAAGCCCGCTACCGCTACCCGGTCGCACAGCTGGCCCAGAGGCGCAAGAGCCTCACCGCCTACCCCTTCGGCTACCTCTATCCGGTTACCAATCTCTACTTCTGGGACCGGGAGGAGCAGCAAGTCAGACAGGAGCGCTTTGATCCACTGTTCATGAACCTGTGGGACATCCGCAGAACACTGGGGCTGAGGAGCTTGTTGTTCAGGTAGGATGAGTTAATCGGTATTAGTGACTGATGGACTGATCAACAATCCTGCCTGAGGCGACCCTCAGGATCACATAGGCAAGCAGCGCAACCGGCAGAGCGGTTACCAGCCAGGCGAAGAGCGATTTAAGAGTAATCCAGCCAAGAATATTCAATGATGACAAACCAGGGTTTTTAATCAATGTGGTCAGCACGTTAGGCGGAATCTTCGGTCCCCAGGGGAACAGCCATCCCCCCAGCTTGAAAAAGGGGACCAAAAGTGCCAGTTGCAGGGGATAGAACAGATAGTTGACCGACTGCAGGGCTACCTGATTGAGTCTCAGCAGATGGGCCAGCGCCATGCAGATGAGGGTTGTGCCCCACAGCAGCGGCATAATGCCAAGGGCGCTGCCGATACAGAGGGTCAGGGCAAGTTTCTTGGGTGTCAGTCCGCAAGTCATGACTGATTGCAGACGAATTGCCACTGGAGAGGCAATCCGACGCAGCATCCGGCTCACCCACCAAAAACCGTGGGGCTTAAATCCGGTCTTGATGCACATGAAAACTGAGCGTGGCGCCGGTGACCGTGCTGCGACCCGTATAAACGAAGATTGTCGTCCAGATTCCCTGCAGGAACAGGATCAGCGCCGGATTCCAGAGGCTTTTGAGTCCGGCGGGGAGATCCGGCAAACCAGCCTGTTCCTGAGCAAGGAAACAGGCAGCGGCAACGGCATAAGCGACACCGATCATCCCCATGATCTGGTAGGCGGAAATTTTTCCTGCGCCCCGATAGTCAGCCCGCAAGGTTTCGGAAAACGAGCGCCACCCCTGGGTAGCGATGGTGGCCAGCAGAAATGCCGCTGTGTGATGCGAAAAGAGGTACAGCCCGGTCGCAACCAGGCCGCTCACCGCATAGAAAACTGCGGTAATCGCCTGGATGGGTATCACTTCGGTTGCTTCCAGCCCTCCGTCATAGGCGATTTTTTTGGTGCTGCCGAAAAACACGAAACCGCGGCCGCTGAACAGGGTTCTGAGCAGGCCCGAGCTGGTTGCCAGCGGCTTGCCGTAGCAGCAACCGAAGCTGATGCAGGCGAGCCGGCCCAATCCTTCGCCAAAGGCGTAGGCAATGGCAATAGCGGCATAGGCCGGCATGACCGGGATATGAAATGACAAAGCCTCGCCAACGGTGCGGTTGACCAGGATAATGACAAAGGGAGTAATCAGGATACCGACAAAGACCGCACCGCCGACCGTGAAGGTATGGGCCTTCTTTTCCACGATCCGGGCCACCAGCCGGGAAGCCGGCACGCAGCAGCAGAGCATGGCCGTTGCCAGGATGGCTGTGCCCAGCTGCGGCACCCCGACCGAGCCGAGCAGCACCAGCAGTACCGCCACCGCCACCAGGTAGGCGTTAGCGGTAAGGAGGCCATACCAGGTGAAGTTGATGCCGGTCCATCCCCCCTGCTCTGTCCTGGATGCCGGCACCGAGGCAACGATTTGCCATCTCTCGCCGGGCAACACCGTGAATCCCCACCATAAATAGGCGGCCAGCAGAATAACGGCAACAAGCAGCAATACGGTGGCAATCATAAGGTTCTCCCCGATTCAGAACTGTTCCGCGCCATCCCGAGCAGCGATCTGACCCTGATATCCGTCTCTACCAGCGGCTTATGAAAGCCCTCGGTAAAGCGGCTCGCTACATCCGTGCGGCGCATGTTTTCCAGGATATCCCGGGCAAAATCGACGCGCTCCTCCTGGAAAATCAGGATGTCGGTGCTGCTGCCGGGCCGGTAGAGGCTTTTAGGCTGCCCCTTCTCCAGGAACATCCCTATTTCGACCGGTTGCGGATCATCATAACTCTTTGAGCTGTAAGCCTGAACAATATCGCCGATCATCAGGGCCACGACCTCGATCATCGCCACCAGGCCAACCCCGGTGCCACCAGGCACATCGGTATCGATGATCGTTACCACCCGTTTGTTCTTGGAATATGGGGTGGCCACAGTGACCACTGCGCTCGGGTTGCAGGAGTGGTAGTCACCGTCGATGGCATAGAAATCGATTACCTGGCCGGCCACCGGGGTGTGGTTGTAATGATATTTGTCCGGAGTCAGGCGGAACACGGCAAAATCGCCCCCCTTGAATGACTGATGCCAGAGGGCATTGGTGCTGCCGAGCAATTCCTCGAAGGTAAAGAACTTCTCCTTCAGAAAGGTCAGGGAGGTTTCACGGAACGACCCTACCAGCACCCGCGCATCGGCAGGTGACACTACTGCCGCCGGATCGGAGGGCATTGGGCGGCATTCGCCATAGCAGATCCTTCGTTCAAAGATCTTGCGGGGAGTGTCAAGCTGCCCGGGCGGGTCGAGACACTCGGACAGCTCAATGCCGCAGTTTGCCAGGAAAGCGCGCCTGGACAGCACCGGGCGGTCAAAGTTGACCAGCCCCAGGATATGAGACGACCGGTTGCTGGTCAACATCCGGAACAGGGCGGTACTGTTTTCCCGAACGCCGTGGTAAAGCAGCCGGACCATCCGGTCGCCGAACAGCCTTTCGGTTACGATGCTGCCGCTATCCCGCTCGATATACTGGTGCCGCATCATCCGCATATCTCCTTTGCTTGCCTGTTTCCTCACGTGTGGCAGCCTCATCGTGGCAAACCTTGAAAAGCACCAGGTTCATCAGGCGCTGCAAGGTGGCGATGTCGGCCCGCTCGTGCATGACATCCTCTGTGGCCGATTCAACGAAACTACCGGCATCGTGCCCATGGAGAATAGCCCGCAGAGCGTTGCGCTGCGACTCATCCAAGGAGCTCTGCTCGCGATCCAGCAGCCTGCAGTCCTGGAGCAGAAAGGTGAAGGCTTCTGCCAGATGCTGATTGCGCAGCGTGGTGCGATAGAAGCGCTCGGCGCCGGTGTTGAATTCCCGGGCATTGACTCGCATCGGTGACGATGCGTTCACTTCCCCCAGGATCCCGGCGGTGAGACGCCCGGCAGCGGAGTAGCAGTCAGGTTCATTGAGCCGTCTTTCCAGGTCATCAAGGGTGTCGTGCAGTCCCATCAGATCGATCAGAATGCCGGCATCCTCCCGGATTACCTGCAGCAATGCCCGACGGTACTCATGAATCTGGACCCGGAGATAACCGGGGTAGCGGCGACTCGACCGGATGCCGTCGGTTTTCTTGAGGATATAATCCAGGAAGGAATTGCTGCTGTGCCGGTGCACATAAAAGGTAGGGATGCCGATGGCAGCGCCAAAGAAGATCTGGCGACGTTCGCTTTCCACCGAGGGGATATCCGGAATATTGGCGTGGGTCATGCCGAGCGCCATATACTGATAGGCCAGTGCCGTGATCAGGGTCTGCAGATCAGCGGCCCGCGCCATATCTTCGCCGAAGGTGCCAAAGAGGCTGTAATATCGTCCTTCAAAGCCGGAAAAACCCATTTTGGCAAATTCGCGCTGTTTGTAGAGCAGATAGACCGACATCTGTTCATCAAAGACCCCCATATCTGCCAGGTCCCGCCGCAAGCGGTCACTGTTGCCCGGCTGCCCGTTCAACCCAGGACTGCGCTCGGTCGAGAGCAGGCAGACCAGGTAATCGATCAGGCGATAGTCTGGGACGAAATCACCCTTAAGCCTGAATACCGAACTCACCAGCCGGTCCAGCGCCTGCGGCCCGAAAGGGGTGATCGGTTGGCCGAAAATAGACAGGTCTGCCTTCTTTTTCCAACGGCGCCAGATCATCCGCAGGTGGGTGTAGTCCAGTTCGTGCGGCAGAAAGCCGAGCGCCTTTTCGGGATGAAAGTCGGTGAAGGCCTGCCGGTAAGGAGCTGCGGTATAGGTGCCGACAAAGAGCGGCAGGAAATGCTCGGTAATCTTGATGGCCAGATCGCCTAAATGCTTCTCGTGGCCCGCAGTGAACCCAGGACCACCACTGGCCAGGGCCTGTGTCAGGCACCGGCTGCCGATACTGATATGGGTACCGTTGTTGGCCAGGCTGATATTGGACAGATTGGGCAATACCACCAGATTGGTCTGGATGATCCCGGCATCGCGCAGTTTTGCCACTGCATTGAGTTGGCTGCGCGACAAGACCTGGTGGCAAAGCTGCATGTAACGAAATTTGTCTTCACCCTTGTCCCAGCCGGAAAGACAGGGACTCATGAACAGCTCGCGATAAAAGCTGTCCGGGACATGGTCATTCAGCTCCTTCTGTCGGATCGGAGGATGGGGAGCAAAATAGACCATGGCCTGCTGGCCGCGATCGGAGATGCCGAAGGCCTGATTGGCGTACATGACCAACAGCTGCGTCATCAGGAACCGGATGGCGGTCTCTTTGGCAATCGCCCGCCCCATGCCGCCACCTGGAGTGAGCGCCACGACGTTAAAGGAAAAGGTCTCCGGCGAGGTGTTATCGTTCAGGAAATGTTCAAGAAGACGAATCCCGGCCTGACGGATGATATCGGGCAGTATTTGCTGGGAACCGATCAGGTCGGCCAGGGCCAGTTTGATCAGGTAGCTGATCGGCAACCGCAGCATTTCTTCGCCAGCTTCGTCCCGGAAGGTGAAACGCGTTACATCAACACGTTTGCCGGCTGCCGGATTCTTTTTATCGGCCAGCAGATCGGTCTCCAGAACCTCCTGGGCATAACGGGAGAGGTTTCTGGCCGGGAACCGCACCCAGCTGTTTTCCCATACCCTGGAGGGATTGTCCGCCAGGAACCGTTCCAAATCGGCCACGACTCTTTGTGGTGTTTCCCCTGCCGCCGCACGCTTGACAATATTGGCAAAGTAATTCGACTGCTCGATAATCAACGGCAGGTCAACATCATCTTTGGCGCCGCATACCACTGCCTGAAGCTCACTTTCTGAGCCTGCAGTCACATCGTGCAGCGAAAAAGGGAGCGAGGCCGCCAGCTCTTCTCTGGAGGCAAACGAAACACCCAGACGGGCAAATAACTCACGATTGATTTCGGGTACAGCGGCCGACAACTTGGCAGGACTTATCATGGAAACAAGCATAGGTAAAAACTATGACGAACTTGTTCGCTCTGTGTGAATGTTATGTTACATCTCAGCGCCAACCACCTTCATTGCCGGCAGCGAAAGAAAGCACAAAACCTTTGCACATCCATAACGCCTCCGTAACATTGACGTGTTAAAAATATCAGGCATGAAAGCATACAAAGCAGACCTGCACGTTCATTCGAGTCACTCCAACAAGCCCACCTACTGGGCCATGCGCAAGTTCAACTGCCCGGAGAGCTACACCTCTCCCATGCGGCTTTACCAGACGGCACGCGAACGGGGAATGGATTTCGTCACGATCACCGACCATAACTCCATCTCCGGCGCACTGGAAATAGCCCACCTGCCGAACACCTTTATCAGTGCCGAGATCACTGCACACTTCCCGGAAAACGGTTGCAAAACCCATGTAGTGGTGCTGCACATCACCGAAGCGCAATTTGCCGAGATCATGTCGTTGCGCAAGGATATCTACGAACTGGTGGCCTACCTCAATAAGGCCGGGATAGCCCACTTTCTTGCCCATCCACTCTATGCGCAGAACGACAAGCTTACTGTTGACATCATCGAGAAATGCCTGCTGCTGTTCAACACGATGGAAATCAAGAACGGCTGCCGGGCACGGCGTTTCAACGCCTTCACCAAAAAGCTGGTCACCTCCCTGACCCTGGAGACCATGGAACAGCTGGCCGACAAGCACGCTATTGTCCCCTACGGCTCAAAACCGTGGATCAAGGGAATGGTTGGCGGCTCCGACGACCATGGTGGACTGTTCATCGCTCGGGCTCATACCACTGCCTACTGCGGCAGTACGCTGAACGACTTTATCTCTGCTGTGCAGCGCGGCGAAACCTGGGCCGACGGTGACGACGGCGGGCCGCTGACCATGGCCCACAGCATGTACGGCATAGCCTACAGCTTCTACAAGGAGCGCCTTGGCGACCGCCGCCGTACCAGCACCCCCTTTGTCAGCACCCTGCTCGACCGTTTCTTCAACCTGGGAACCGACAAAAGCTCGCTGCTCGACAAAATCCGGATGTTTATCCGCAAGAACCTGCCGGATACCCGCGCCACATCCTCGATGAGCTTTGAGGAGATCCTGGACAGCGAGGCGCGAACCCTGCTTAACGACACGGCATTTGTCGACGAAATCCGGGGGGCCGACCATAACCGCAAGATCTTCGCCGTAACCAGCCGCCTGGCAAACCGTATCCTATACCGCTATACCGACCGACTGCTCTCGCTCCCCCTGAACGCCGGTTTCTTCGATTACCTGAACACCGCAGGGACCATCGGCCTGGTACAACTGTTGATCTCCCCCTACTACCTGTCGTTTCATCACCAGCATCGCAGCAAGGATCTGATTGCCGAACTCGGCCAACGGTTCACCGGCAACGCCCTGCCGGAGCGGCAGGAAAAGATTGCCCTGTTCACCGACACCCTGGATGAGATCAACGGCGTGGCCATCACCATCCGGCGGCTGATCAGCACGGCACGGGACCGGGGGATCGAATTGACCGTCATCACCTCGGGCACCTCTCCCAGCAGCAATCTCGAAGGGGTACGACACTTTGAGGCAGTCGGCGACTTTACCCTGCCCGAATATCCGGAACTGAAACTCAATTTCCCGCCGATCCTCGATGTGATGGACTTTATCGAGAGTCAGGGATTCACCCATATCCATGTCAGCACCCCGGGCACTGTCGGTCTGCTGGGGCTGCTCATCGCCCGGCTGATGGATATTCCGGTTGCCGGTACTTACCACACCGATATCCCGCAGTATGTGCGCGACCTGACCAACGACGAATTCCTGGAACAGGCGGCCTGGAGCTACATGATCTGGTTCTACAGCCAGATGGAAGAGGTAATGGTCCCATCCAACGGAACGCGGGAGCAGTTGCAATCGCGCGGTCTGGCAGCGGAAAAAATGAAACCGCTGCCGCGTTGGGTCGATACCGAGCAGTTCTCGCCGGACAAAAGGCAGCCCGGTTTCTGGCAGCAAAGAGGGAGCACCGGCGGGACCACCTTGATCTATGTCGGTCGCGTTTCCCGAGAAAAATCCCTGGAACTGCTCACCGAGGCCTTCCGCACATTGGTCGACGAAGGGGCGGCAGCCTCACTGGCCATAGTCGGAGACGGCCCCTACCGCAAGGAAATGCAGGAGGCGCTTGTCGGCTACCCGGTTGTTTTCACCGGCTACCTGCAGGGCGAAGAACTGCAGCAGGCCTATGCGGCGGCCGACCTGTTTGTTTTCCCCAGCGCCACCGATACCTTCGGCAACGTGGTTCTTGAGGCCCAGGCATCGGGAATCCCGGTTATTGTCTCTGATTCCGGAGGTCCGCGCGAACTCATGATCGACGGAGAAACCGGGCTGGTCTTTCCTGCCGGCGACTGCGGGCGCTTGGTAGCCGCAGTCAGGCGGCTTGTTGCTGAACCGGCCCTCTTGACCGGGATGGGCGCCAGAGCCAGGGAGTTTACCATAGCCAAGACCCCCGATACTGCCGAGACCTTTCGCACCATTCTTAACCCTTGCGCCAAGGCAGCCTGAACTGGAGAGATTGCAATCTGGTTGCACCATATTTCCGCCATCTCCATGCGGCAGTTACAGTCCGGTGCTATGCTCAGGCCAGCTTGGCAGCCAAGCATGAAAGGAACCGAACATGAAAAATCTGTTGCTGACAGTCTGTTTCAGTCTGATAGCCGCTGCCACGGCCAATGCCATGGGTCCCGGCATCGAGGGGTGCAGCAGCAACTGCGCCGCCTGCCACTCGATCACGAAAAAAGAGGCCCAGGAACTGGTCGCACCGCTCGTGGCGGACGCAGAAATTACCGAGGTCAAACCGTCGCCGGTGCGCGGCCTGTTTCAAGCCCTGGTGCGGAAAGGCAAGGAAGAAGGGATCATTTACATCGATTATGCCAAGAAATTCCTGATCAATGCCCGGATCTTCGATACCGGCCGCAAGACCGACGTTACCCAGGAGGAGCTGGCCAATAGCAAACGGATCGATCCTGCTGCCATCAAACTCGACAATGCCCTGGTGATGGGCAACCCGTCAGGCAGCAAAAAGCTGAATGTGTTCACCGACCCTGATTGCCCTTATTGCTCGCAGCTGCACAAGGAATTGATCCAACTGGTCAAGGACGAGCCGGAGCTAAGGATCAACATCATCCTCTTTCCCCTTGAGATCCACCCAACAGCAGCCGGTAAGATCGACAGTATTGTCTGTCAATCCAAATCCAGCATGGCTGAGGCACTCACCCTGCTTGACCGGAGTTTCGACAAACAGGAGATCAAGCCGACCGGCTGCGGCACATCGTATGCTTCAGCAGGCAGCAAACAGGCGGATGAACTCGGCATTAGCGTAACGCCGACGATTGTACTGTCCGACGGCCGGCTGATCATGGGGATGAAAAAGGCGGAAGAGCTGAAAAAACTGCTTGGAGAACGGGTAGCAGCAGCAACAACTGATCGAAAGTAGTTTCAGTTCTGGAATTCTGCGTTGAGAGGTGGTGATGTGATGTACTGCCCCATTTTTCGCCAGTACGGCAAGCACGGTGCCTGCAAGGATTGCGGCAAGTGTAAGCTGAATAAACGTTGATGTTTTTTTGCTGGTTATCGACTGAACACGGCTGCCTCATTGGGGCAGCCGTTGCTTGGGCGGTCACAGATTGGTCAGTGCCCGCTCCGCTTCCACCAGGACCCGCCACAGATCCTCGCTCTCCCCCATCCCCACCTTGACCAGATAAGCGGCTATCGACAGGTTGGTGCGTGCCCGGAACAGTTCCACCTGACGGAGAAAACCTGCCGCTAACCCGCCACGCTCCTCCTCGTAAAGCAGCAAAAAAAGCTCATCGGACAGCGCGGCCAGGATGTCCGGATGATGGAACAACTGGTTGCGAAACTGTGCCAGGAAGCATCCCACATCAAAGGCTGGTGGCAGCAGCAGCGAGCTCTCAAAGTCAATGGCGGCAACAAACAGGGTTGACCGGTTCTCCTGGCTATCCTGGCCGATAAAGACGTTTTTCGGGTGGTAATCGCCATGCCCCTGCAGCAGGATACCACTGCCGCCGGCCAGAAGCAGCCGTTCTTCGGCCAACACCCGTTCCACTAGGTCGCTGACCTTGCGGGCATGCTTGTGGCCGGTATCGGTGAATCGCCCCAGGTAGCGCGCCAGCCGCTGCTCCTCGCGCGGCAAAAACTCATCCGCCGGGGTCAGCCGGGCCTGCAAGGAGTGGAGCCGTGCCAGCCAGCGCGCGGCAAGCTCATAGTATTCCTGCCAATCATCGGCAGGAGAGGAAACAAGCTTGTCAAACAGGGATTTTCCCCGTAGCCCCTGCTCGATAAGCGTCCGTGAGGCAGGGTCGGCATCAATCGGTTGCGGCACCCGGTAACGCCCTGCGGCAAAGCCATGATCCGCCAGCGCCTGCGTGATCCGAAAAGCCCGTTCTGCGCTCCGCCAGCGCAGATCACTGTCAATGGCCCGGATGATGATCCGTTCCCGCTGTTCGTCCTGGCCCTTGGTGCCAATGGTCACCTCGGTCACCAGCGCATGGGCGCCGGAGCGCGGGATCTCTTTCAGGAACGGCCGGCAGCGCCCCAGCCGGATCTCCCTGGCCAGTTCCGCCACCGTGGTCACCGGGTGATCGAAGATCGTGGGATAGACCCCTGCATAACCGCTGCCATGGGTATCTGTGCCGGCAATGGCAGTGAAGCGGTAACGGTGCCAGTCCTGCAGCGCCCGACTGTTGCCGCGCGCCGTGTGATTGGTGTTGAATATTTCGATCCCGTCGATGAGCGGGTCGATGAGATCATCCGGCGACGGCGTCCTGGTTCCCCGATAGGGATGAGCCCAGACCAAAGCCGCCTCTGGAAACAGCCTGCGTACTTCTGCCAGCGATGTGCCGCGTTCCAGAGACTCAGTTGCCCCGTACACCAGGACATCCCCCATTTCGGCGCTGCGCAGCTCCTGTCCCGCCAGGATCAGGAAATGATCCGGCACCCCGGCACTGCGTCGCAGTTGCCGCAGTTCAGACTCGGTCCAGAGATAATGATGGTCGGTCAGCACAATCCCCTGCAACCCCTTGGCAAAGACCTGGCGGACCAGCTCAATCGCAGGGAGAGAGCTGCAAGAGGAATGCTCGGCGGTATGGCAATGCATTTCGAGCAGCATGGGATGTCCTACGCTTCAATTAATACGGTGAGCAACAGATCAACTATACCAGACAATCAAGTGCCGTCACTCTGAAGGACGCGTCTGCCCCACCACCCCGCCGAACCAGAGGATCAGGTCGAGCAGGGCATAGGTCACCGTCTGCACCGTGTAGCAGGTCGGCTTTACGGCTGCGTCCTGGTCGATGGCGTGGATGCCGTCCGAGGCGACCCGGTAGATCAGCTCGGAAAAGCGGAACAGGATGGAGCGGTAGTGCAGGAACACCGGCCCCTGGTTCTGCTGGGACTTGGGGTCAAAGTTCCCCTTCAGGTGGTCGAGGATCTGGGCCACGTTTACGCTCTGCACCGCACCGTTGCGGTCGGTAAAGACCACACATTGCCGTGGAATCATGTCAGGCCGGCTCTGGTGCAGGGCCAGGTAGATCTTTTCCTGGAGTGAGCGGAGATTGGCCAGGTTCCCCCGCACCTTGGGCAGGCTGGTTTCCGTCATGGCGCCGAGGCACTCCAGCAGCTCGATCCGGGCATCGGCCCCGAGATGGGCATCGACGATCCGGAAGATTTCCGGATGGCGCCGGACGATCGTGACCCATGCCAGCCCTTCCGCCTGCTCGCACAGCCAGCTCAACAGCGCCGCCTCGTCGCGCCCCTTGCGATAGACCTTCCAGGTTCCCTCAAAATCTCGCTGGTAGCGCTCGAACAGCGGCTGCACCCCGGTTATCGCCACCAGCGGCAGTTCCGGCGCCCGCTCCGTAAAATATTTGGTGGCCGCAATGATGAAGCTTGAGTCAGGCACATCGTCGGATTTGCGACGATAACACTCTACATCGAGAATAACCCCTGCCAGGGAACGCCCGGCGGGCGATTCAAACAGATAGCGCCCCTCTTCGAGACTCGCGGCATGAAGCATGTAAATCCCCACCCGCTGCGCATCGCGGAACAGGGAATCGACATAGCGCACGTCATCATCGATGATCAGCATGGTAAGTTCGCTGCCTGCCACCATTCGTCCTCCTCCTTTAACGCCTGATCGGCAAAACCATCCTGAATCTGACCGGGTTGGTCCCTTCAATGGTAAAGCTTCCGTTGTGCAGTTCAAGGAACTTATCCACCCAGGCCCCGCCCAGACCTTTACCAGGGCTGTTCTTCCCTTTGCGGCCGAACGCCAGGAAATCCCTGGCAGTAAAATCCGGCGGCAACGGAACCCCGTTGTTTTCATAAGCGATCACCAGCTGCCGTGCGGTCCGGCTGATGGCAAAACTGGCGAATAACGGCCCCTGTTGCTCGAACCCGTCGGGAAAGGCATGCAGTTCGGCATTGCGCAGCAGGTTCCTGATCGCATGGATGAACGAGGAACGATGCAGCCTGACACTGCGCACGTCGCCGAACGAAACCCGGACTGTAAAGCGGCAATGGGAGTAGAGCGGCAGGATCTCGCGGTTGAACAGTTCGCGGAGATCGATTTCGGAAAAATCCTGCTCATCCAGACGGTTGTTGAAGATGTCTTCGGTGGAGACAAGGATGTCGCGGATCTGCTCCAGGCTGGTTATGGCCGTTGCCAGGGCGTCGCTGACCCTCTCATCGCTGCCGTCGCGCCGCCGCGCCACGATCCGGTCCAGCAAAGGGTCCTGCCTTACCAGCTCCGTTACCGCTAGCACCGGCGACAAGGCGGTCTGCACCGTCGGACAGACACTATGGGTTATGTGGCGCAGGATGGCAGCCTCGGATTGCTGCTTGTCGACGGCCTGGCGCGAGGCACGGCGCAGTGACCTTCCCCGAAGCAGGTTGTCCAGCAGTGCCGCCAGGGTAATCAATACGATTACCAGGGCGAGGCCCAACGTGAGAATAAACGGCAGGTGACCGCGCCAGCCGCTATAGAGAAGCAGGCCGGCAAGCAGTGAATTGAGGCCGGCCATGGCAGCAGCGGAGCGGATGTAGGTGCAGCTTGCGGCGGCAAAGGCGGAGGCCAGCAGGTAAACGGCAATGATCAGACCGGCGGGGAATTGCAGAGTGCGATACTCGGCCAGGGCATAGCGACAGAGCAGGAGGACCTTGATACCCCACCCCAGCAGCAGATCAGGGAGAACGGTCTGTCCAAGCAGGTATACCGAACCGGCGACCAGAGCGCCGCTGAGAAAATTGGTCAGAAACAGTCGGCCACTGGTCTGGGAGAGGGCTTGACCGGCTTCGCCCAGCCATGACTGCAGACGGTAGATGCCCGTACGCCCCTTCATTGTGCTCCGGACGGCAGGAAAATTTCAATCTTCGAGCCGGCCCGTTTCTTGTCGGCAAACTCCCGCGCCTGGCGCACCGCCTGTTCCTGGTGCAGATATTCGCGGATTTTCGGCCGCGCCTCGGCGTAATCTACCGTTCGAGCCGGTCGCCGCCCGGTTACCTGAATCAGGTGATAACCGAACCGGTCATCAACCGGTTCGGAGATGGCGTCCAGTGGAGCAGTGAAAACTATCCGTTCCAGAAACGGCGCCAGCTGGCCCCGCTTGAACCATCCCAGATCTCCTCCCTGGTCACGGCTCCGGCAGTCGGACTGTTCGCGGGCAACCACGGCAAAGGCCTCTCCTCTCTGCAGCCGCTCGCGGATTTTCCGGGCCTTTTCCAGGGCAATCTGTTTCTTTTCCAACTGCCAGGAGGGATCAAACTTTATCAGGATATGCCGGAAACGGGACTGTTCCGGCACCTTGAACAGTTGCGGGTTTCGCTCAAAGTAGTTTTTCAGTTCCGTTTCCTGCGGTTCGCTCCTGGGGGCAATCTGTCCATCAATGAAGGCGCGTGCCGTCATGGCCCGTTCCGTCTGTCGTTTCAACTCAACTTCCGAGAGCTGCAGCTCGCCAAGGGTTTTGGCGAATTCGACGGCATTATCCGAATTCCCTTTGAGATTGGCGATTTCAGCCTCGACTTTTTCGGGAGAGATCTTCACGCCACTCTTCCTTGCCTCCTGATAGAGCAGCTCACGGGCGATCAGGTTATCAAGGCCGCCCCGCAGCAGTTCCTGCTCACGATTACTGGTGACGCTCCCCCCGCCCGTGCCCTCGGCGCGCTCCAGACGCCCCACCTCTCGCCGCAGGTCGGCCCGGCTGATCGGCGCACCGTTGACCAACGCCACCGGATCGGGCAGCGGGATCCGGCTGTCAGCCACAGCCACAGAGGTAAGAACCCCCCAGGCAACAACTGACGGGACCAACCGCTTCAGACTGTTACAGACCGATGCAGTCATCAGAACCTCGCGTTCAGATCGAGTTGGAATACATCAATGGAAAGCTTTTCCTTCTTTTCCGGGAAATCCGGATATCTCTGGCCGCTGATCTCATTGGCGGTCATCCATTTTCCGGTAAGCCAGACATTCTTCGCCAGACCGACCTCGCCACCCATGGTCCACCCCTTGGTATTGGTGCCGCCCAGATGGAAATCGGAGTCGGTAAAGGCATCCATGACCGCGTCTGCTTCGAGATAACGATACATCAGATACAGTTTCCAATCGCCGAACTCCTGGAATGCGGGATAGCCTACGGCAATGCCGTATTGATAACCCTCGGTCTCTTTCTTGATCCTGGTGCCGGCCAGGGCATCAACATCTGCAGATTTGTAGCCGAGGTTATTGACGTAGTCACCCATCAGCACCAAATGCACCGGATGCCAGAAACCGAAATCGAGCGATGTCGTTATGTTCAGCTCCTGGAACTCTGCGGCATAAGCCCACTTGTATTTATGCGAAGCATCAACCGACTGATTGATGTCGAACAGGGTATTCCCTTTCTGCCGGGAAGCTGGGAGGGTGTAGTCATTATCGGCCGAGTCAGTCACGCCGTTCAGGCTGTTCAGTTTCCCCTGGGTATTGATGAATTCGTACAGGGCGATACCAAGCCGCCCCTTGAAGGTCTCATCCTCGTTTTTGTAGCTCATGCCGGCCTGGACTCCATACAGCCACTTGTCGCGGGCCTTGAGTTCAACCTCCTGCAACGGGAAAATCCCGGCAGTGCCGAACAATCCGACATTCCGGAACTGCTTGGCATAATTCACTGCGAAACCTTCAAAATTGAGGTCATTATCCCAGACCAGATCGGTGGAGAACCAGGGGTTCGGGAAGCGCCCGCCCCAGAGGGTAAAGGTATCCGTGCTCACTCCTGTGTTCCACTTCAGATATGCCTGGTCGATCAGGAAATTCTTCTTGTTGAAACCGTCACCCATGGTCACGTTGGTGGAAACCGGGTCGCTGGTCGTGCCGGTTGCCAGCCTGACCGTTGCCTCCAGTTCGTCAAGGATCTTGGCAGTTGCGCCGAGCCGGGCGCGCAGTCTGAACCGCTGGCGGTTATTGGCATATCTGGCCGGATCGCCGCCGTATATCTGGTCGTTAGCCAGATAGTCGAAGTTGTCCTTATCGAAGAACTCGCTCTGATACCTGAGCCTGATATCCCCGGAAAGCTTGATCTTGCGGGTCCAGTCCGGCGCCACCAGGTTCTTGCTCTCGGCCTTGATCTCTTCCTTGGCCGCCAGCTTCATCTGCTCCTTGATCTCCTGGCGGATATCGTTGCCGACGTTGGTGGCAACCTGATCGAGCACTGCTTTGGCGGCGAAGCGCTCCATGAGAATATCCGCCTCATCCGGCGTCACCACCCGTTGCTCCCGGGCGGTCTTGATCAGACCCTCGACCTCATCGGGCGGCATCGATGACTTGATATACGGAATCTCTGAGTCGGCAATGATTACCGGAAGCAGCGCCGCAGGCTGCACCGGCGATGCGACATGCGCCGCCACGGCTTTCGGGGTGGCTGAATCATCAACAGGCTCGTCCGCCGGGGCTTTGGCAAAGCGGCGCCCAAGGGCCTGGGCCTCTTCGACACTCACCACCCCCTGCTCCCGCATCACCTCCACCAGCGCCTTCAGGTCCTCTTCCGGCAACGGTTCGGCAGGCGGAGGGAGCTCCTGCTTTTTGGCCTCAGGCTTGGCTTCCGGAGCAGGAGCCTTCTCGGCAGACAAGCGCCGCTGCAGCTCGTTAGCCTCTTCCTTGGTCATGATCCCCCGATCTCGCAAAAGGTCGATCAGGGTTTCCAGACTACCCATCGGCGCTGCTTCCTTGGTCTCCCCAGCCCACGCGATAAGCGGCACTGCAGTGGTAAAGGTACAGATCAGTGAAGCGGCCAGTAATTGTCTTAGACGATATTTCACAATTGAACTCCCTGTTTGATGGATCGGTCCCTCGGACCGCTGTTACCACTCTGAATCCGGGCATGACGACCGCCGAACGATGAAACCACGCCAGTTGTCGCACCTCTGTATTGCCGCCGAAGTCTTCCCCTCGGCTATAATCAGCATGGTGGCGCCAAGATCGTAGATACCGGCCCTGTTGCCGGCATCTGCGGCAAACGCCAGGCTGTCGATCACTTGCGGGTCTACTGCTGCCATTGTCACCCCTGTGAGCTTACCCGCACGGTCATGGCATTGGGCATGCCGTCCGGCGGCGGTTCGGTGATGCGGATACCGGCCATGGCCTGACGGATTGCCTGATCGATCTTGTCATTACCCGACGGATTGACGATCCGGAACTGGGTGACCGAGCCCTTTGGATCAAGCTGCAGCCAGACCAGGGTCTTATACTTCCCCTTGGGGATGCCGCCGTCCTTGTCGAGCACCTTCTTGACATTGCCCCAGATCTCGTCCTGCACCTTCTTGGTGTACCAACCGTACTTGGTGAGGAGCGCCACCCGGCTCATGCCGCCACCACCGGTGCCGCCGCTGCCGCCGCCGATGATCGAGCGGCCTCCCTTGCGGCCTACCAGGCCGAAACCGTCGGAACCGGCTCCTCCGGCAGCATCCACCCCAAGATCGGCCCCGGGAGGCGCACTGTCAGCAGGCTGGTTGTTCTGCGGCGCGTCCTGCGGCGCCTGCATCGGGGTCTCCATTTTCTGTTCCTGCTGCTTGAGAACCTCCGGCTCCGGCGGTTTTTCCTTGACCTCCGGCGGTGGCGGCGGCTTCAACAGGGTTACTGTGGCAATCTGCGGCTTCTTTATGGAACCGCTGTCGCTCAGCATCACCTTGAGCAGCAGTCCGACCGCGACCAGGATGACCGCGCAGATAACGGCGACCGTTGCGATCCCTTTGATATCGGTCTGTTTTTTCTTGGTTTTTTTAGACGCCATGGATCATCCCTATTTGACCAGCTTCTGCGTTACCAGACCAAGCTGTGTGATCTCCAGCTTCTGCAGCAGGTCCAGCACCTCGATGATGTTCTTGTAGGAGACCTTCTCATCGCCCCGCACCACCACCGGCAGGTTCGGGTCCCCGGCCTTGTACTGCCGGAGCCGCGTCTCCAGCTCGGTCATGGACACCGGAAAGCTGTCGAGGAAGATGGTCCCCTCAGCAGTCACGGTGATCGCCTTGGTGCTCGGCTTGACCTTGCTGGCTGCGGCGCTTGCCTTGGGGAGGTCGATCTTGATCCCCTGCACCGATGCGGTCACCACGATCATGAAGACCACCAGGAGGTTCCAGGCCAGGTCCAGCATCGGCACGACGTTGATTTCGACTATGTCATCATGATCATCCGATGGCGCTTTCATGCCGACTCTCCATAGGCACCCTCGATCTTCACATGCAATTCATCGATGAAGATCCTGGTATCCGAATTGATGATTTTCATCCTCATGGTCAGGTAGCTATAGGCAAAGAGGGCCGGGATAGCGACGAACAGGCCGAACAGCGTGCAGGCCAGGGCCGAGGCGACACCAGGGGCAATGGCCGACAGGTTTGCCTCACCGGATGCAGCCAGGGCGGCAAAGGTGTTCATAACCCCCCAGACCGTGCCGAGCAGCCCCCAGAAAGGACCGCCCGAGATACTGAGGGTCATGACGATCAACCAGGCATTCAGCTTCTGGGTCTCCTTGGCGCTCGCCTTGTCCAGGGAAGCGCGGTAGATGTTCATCACCGACGGCGAAAGCCGGTGCACCTCGCTGCTGTCTTCAAATCTGCTCAGCCAGTTGACGATCTCGTCATGACCGGCCCGGTAGATGCGGTAGAGCGATGAATGCTCGAAATCATCCTCTTCCGACTCCCTCAGGGCCAGCGGGTCGTGATTGCTGGCAAACGCCTCCAGGAACGACTGGTTGTCCCGCTGGATCTTGTTAAGCAGCAGGAACTTTTTGACAAAGACAAAGACCGACAGGAACAGCATGCTGGTGCAGAGACCGATGATCAGCCAGCCGTCCAGGGTGATCGACTTGGCAATGATCTTCATCAGCTGGATGGTCAGGTCACCCTCGCCACCCTTGCCCGCCTCTTCCTGCATCAGCGTCGCCAGCTTGCCGTCCTGTCCCTGACCGGCCACGGCAGCGGTGATCCAGGAAGCAGGCCGCGGGATCGAGGCAATCCCGACCTCATCCAGTTCGCCGTTGAAACCGTTCTTGCCGTCAAGGCCGGCGCCGATAGCCAGTTCGGCCGCAGGTGACGGTATTGATGCCGGCAAGGCCGCAGTGGTTGCCTCCTGGCCGTTCAGATAGATAATCAGCTTCTTGCCCGGATCAGCTGTCACTGCCAGGTGCTGCCAGGCCCCGGCGGCCAGCGGCTTGGTGCGGCCGGTGGCAGCTTTGCCGACGCGGGCAAAAGCGCCACCCTGATCAACGGCAATGACAATGGACTCCTTGCCGTCATCCCAGGACAGGAGCCGCGCCTCGCCTCCCAGCTGGGCTGGTTTCACCCAAGCCGAAAAACTGAACCCCTTGCTCAGGTTGAGGGAAGGCGAGCGCTTGACCACCAGTCGCTCGGCGCCGCTGAACAGAGCGCCGTTGCCGATTGCCGCAACCGCACCCAGCTTGCCGTTGAACTCTGCGCCGTGGTTGGCATAGGCAGTAGCATCCTTGGGTACACCCTCTTTTTCGTTGAAATGAAACAGCGCTGCCTGGGCCGTGTCATAGGTGCCGCCGCTGTCGGCACCGGAAGCGGCGCTGCTGTTGCCGTAATAAAGCCAGACTGAATCCTGGGCCGCCTTGCCAGCAATCTGCGGCACCTTGACCCAGCATAGGGCAATCCCTTGCTTGGCGTCGAACCGTTCGAGATGATATTTGAGCGGCGTCTTGTCATCGCTCCCCACAAAACGGATATCCGAGCCGTCATTCTTGGCCGCCTCGAAGGTGAAATTGCCGCTGTGCAGCCGTACCAGCACCGGCAGTTCCGCCAGGTTGTCCGTGATGTTCGCCCCTTTGTCGGTGGTGTCGAAAGCTACCTTGCGGCGCATCTCCCACTTGGCGTCCCACCAGGCATCGGCGCGGGTCGCCCCCAGCGCCACTGTCAGCAACAACGCTAACGCCGCACCTTTCATCATCCGCTTCACTACGCAACCAATCATTGTTTATCCCTCCGTACTGCCAGTTGATTTTCTGTTCTTCTTCTCGTCATTGTCAGCGGCAGGCGCCGCATCGAAGTTGATAACCTTCACGTCGAGCCAGGCAGCGATGAAATCGTCCACCTTCTTGGCCATGCCGTCGCTGTCTTTCGCCTGTCCCAGCGATGCCGACTGCTCGATCATCTTGCTGCTATCAGAGACATTGCTCACCCCTGACAGGGAACCGAGGCTGACCGAAGCGTCGCCGGTGGTGCCTCCGGTAATCGTCCCACTGGCGGCAACGTTCTGCATATTTACCTTGATCGGGGCAACCAAATTGACGTTTTTACCGAGAATTCCCGCTTCACCGGCGTCAATTTTTCCTTCAGGGGCAAAGAAGTCGATATCACCCGCCTCTGGAGCCAGCAACGGCCCCTGAACCCCGTCCGGGTCATAAGTAACAGCCCGGGCGCCGCTGCCGATGGCAGGTGGAGAGAAGTACAATGTATAACTGACTATCGCGCCGGTAGAGTCCTTGACCGCAACCAGCGTGGGAGGAGAAGTGCTGATGGCGGTACGCGACCCGCGGCCGGCATTGATGTCCCCCTGGTCGCTCCAGACCATGATATCCCCGCCCCGGAAGGTCATCACCCGCGACTCGTTGACATTGACATCGCCGGTGGCATAGATATTTATGCCGCCCCCGGCTGAAGTGTAGATCCCGGTATTACCCTGGGCACCGGAACCTGCAGACTTGCCGACATTCAGGTCACCGGCGGCAAGAAGATACAGGTTGCTCCCGCTACTGCTGCTGATCTCCGAAAAGGTCATGTTGATCGAACCTTTCGGATTTAGCGTGATGTCAGACTTGTCCTTGTCCATCTGCCCGATAAACGGTCCGATGATCGTGTCGCGTGTGCGCTCAAGTTCCGTTTCAGCCTCAGCTGTCTGGCCATTCGCAATGAAGTTTCTGTAAGATCTGCCTGCATCAAGCAGCTGGGTAAAGAAATCTCCCGTACCGTTTGCCAGCGGCAGGCTCGGGTCAAGACCGGCAGCAACGATGACTGATACCCCTCCATCGGGAAGTGCGGGATTCATGCTGTTCCCGACGCTCTGGATCCCCTTGGAGGTCCCCAGGTTTATCGATTCTCCGGCCCTTACCAGGAAAGTACCGGGACCGGATATCTGCATCCCGGTGCCGTATTTGATGTCATCATCGGCATTCGCCGCGATGCGCGAAGTGAGCACCAGCTTTCTCCCGGCGCTGAAGGTTGTCAGATCTGTTTCCCGGTTATTCTGGCCCTCGTAGAAAATATTGAGCAGATCGCGCTGGGCAATCACCTGGGCCTGCTTGGAGAAAATGAGTTTCAGGTTGCTGATATCGCCTGACCCGACGACCCCTTCCGTTCCTGCCCGGAGCAGTATCGATGTCGCATCGTTCTGATGGACAGGAGTTGCAGCATGCAGGATGGTGCTGGTCAGCTCCTTGACCTTGGTTGTGGTGGCGGTGCTTAAGTAGCCGTATACGTCGGCCGGATTCAGATCAGACACCTGGAGTTTTGCCGTGGCAGTCTGCGGTCCGTCCTGAGGAAGGCCATCAATGCTGCCACCGGCTATCATGGTCAGATTTCCTGAGGGAGAAGGAGCCAGAACCAGATCGCTGTAAATTTTGATATCTCCGGCTGCATTAACGCTCAGAGTACCGGGCAGAATCTTTTCCAGCGCAGGTCTGCCGGTGACTTTGGAGGTATAGGCCCCTGATCCATACAGCGAGACATCTCCGTGACGGGAAACCAGGTCTGCCCCGGAGTCCAGGCCATAGGTGAGGTTCCAGGAAGCCATGCCGGATTTGGTGATGGTCGGGTTGACCAGAGCGCCCAGTTCGATGTTGCCCTGGGAGCGCAGGTTGAACTGACCGTCGCGCAGCTCCAGTACAAGTTCCGGTGCCACATCGGATAACTTCAGCTTATTGTTCGGTTCCTTGCCGATGTTACCTGCAGCAACAAGGTCTGACGTGCCCTCCTTCAGGAGGAAACGGCCGCGCAGGTCACCGTTACTGAAGATCTTCAGATCTCCCTTGCCGAAAGTGCCAACTTGGTCGAAAAAGTTGCCGCCACTCAGGACCGTTACGTCTCCGCCCCCCATTGCGGCAATACCGGTGAGCGGTGTCAGTCCGGACCCACCATAGCTGGCGGCAAGATATTTGATGTTACTGCTGCTGTCGGTGTAGACACCGTCCCATTTCTCGGTAATTAGGCTTTTGCTCGTCTCGGCGGCTCCAACTATCTTCAGATCGATGCTGCCGCCGCCGGCATACTCCCAGTAGCGGCTGAAGAGCCCCATCCGGGTCGCAAAATCCATGGTCATATCACCCTGGAATTCGCCGGTGGTGCGAATTGCGCCGCTGTTGGCCAAGTTGCGGCCAGTTCTGAGCGAGATATCACCCACAGCCGACTGTATGGCGGCGCCGCTGCTGATGGTGAGATTGTTACCGGCATTCCCGGTGATCGTCCCGGCATAAGTTGCAAGGTTGTACTTGAAATAGGAGTTGACCATCTGCTGCGGGGCTGTTGTCAGGCCCGCAGCGATGGTCACGTCATTGCCGGCGGCAAATAGGATCGGGCCGCTCTCGGTATACACCAGGGCACCTGCCCCGGATTTGCCGATGTTGAGGTTGCCGGTGCCGTTAACGGTTGCCATGACATCGGCCGCTGCGGCATCAGCTCCGGCCACAAGCCGGTATCCCCATGACGAAGCGATGTTGCCGCTCTTGCTCTGCAGATAGTCGGATCCCGTGGGATTATTCGTAATATTTTTGTAAATATTGAGGTTATTGGCAGCCCGCAGGGTCAGGTATCCCGGTTCGTTGTTGAACCGCCAGGTATTGAGGTCGAGGGCGGTATTAATGGTCAGGTCGCCGGTGGAACGCACCTCGACTCCGGGGCGGAGATGGAATGCACCGGCTTCGACCCCTTTGAGTCCGGCAGTCAGACGATCCAGGGCAGTCTTGCCAGCCGCATCCTTAAGAGTCGTTGCCTTGGCAATGAAATCTGCGGACGAATTCTGCCAAGCACTGTAGTCGGCGGAGGTAAGTGTTGCATTGCCGGTTTTAGAATCGACCTTCACCCCCTCAGCAACCACTTCGCTGGCGCCGGTGACCGTCCCGTTCAGCGACATGTTCAGATCGGCATTGGTAACGGTATCCCTTTTTGCCCTGAGATGCAGCGTTCCCCCCTGGTTCCCTGTACCTGAAACATCGATACTGCTGTCTGCAGCAAGAGTCAGCCTCCCGTCACGGCTTGAGAGCAGGACATCCCCACCGTCAGCAGCAATGCCAGTGCCCTTTGCGCTTACTTTCCCGGTCAGGTTCAGATCGGTACCGGCAAACAGCTCTACGGTTCCCCCCTTGGCTGTTCCGTCTGCCGTGACAGAACCTGCCAGGTTGAGGCTGCCGGAGTCGGCAGCTATCCTGACCTCGCGGGCAGTCACTTCCTGGCCGGCAGCTATGGTCACGTTACCGGCGCGAGCCCTGAGGTTGAGCGAATTGTTAAACCCTCCGGCGACAATCTTCGTGTTGAGAGTCGCCATATCGTCAATGCGGTTGCTATCAATAGTCAATGAGCCGCCATTGCCGGCGCCAGCCTCGCCGTGCAGGTCGCCCTGAATGGTCACGCCACCCTTGCCTGCCAGCAAGGCTATCGTTCCGGCATCACCCTGGGTCCCGGCGCTGACGTCGAGGACTGCACCGGTATTGATCTTCACCGGGCCGTTCGCAGCACTGATCGCAACCATTCCCCCGGGCGCGTCAACCGTCCCTTTGGCAAGGATCTTTGCCCCGGTTTCGAGAGCAACGCCATCTGTTTCGCCAGTCCCTGTTGCCGCAAGAGTCACCTTGCCTGCCGCTACCTCGATGACCCCAGTCTGGCGGATCGATTTTCCGCTGACAGCCAGCGAACCACCGGGAGTGCTGTCAGTGCCTGCCGTACCGCTACCGGCAAGTATGGCTACTTCGCCGAGAGCATTGACCTTGAAATCCGCAGCAGAATAGGGAATCGCATCGTCCTTACTGAAGGTGGTTGTCAGCCGAGCGGCGGTCAGGCTGAGGTTGCCACCGCTGTTCAGAGATCCCTTGCCCTGGAGTACCAGGTCGTTTTTACTGTTGAGATTGACTGCGGCGAATCCGGATAAGCGTGTGTCGCCGCCAACAAAGTTGATCTTGCCGTTGTTGGCATAATTGGTGTCCTTGCTGTTGACTCCGCCCCTGACGGTAATCGTGTCGGCCGAGAGGGTGATGCTCCCGGTGCCGGCAACCGGAGCGGCAGTCTCGTTGGCCGAGCTGTTCGCGAGCTGAAGCTGTTTGGCGGCCACCGTAACGATCCCACCGTCCCCGGTTATACTCTTCGCATCCAGGGTCAAACCGGCGGAATCAATGGAGACACTCCCCAGGAATGCCAGGTCGGAACGACTTCGCAGGGTAATTGAAGAGGGAGTGCCGAAACCTTTCCAGAGGCTCTCGGTAAGGATGAAACCTGGTAAGACCGGCACCTTATCGGCTGCCGCAAACTGGATCCTGTTGGAGGCAAGGAGTAATGAACCGTTTGCCGCATCCAGCTTGCCTAGCAGAGAGAGGCTCCCGGCATCCAGCGACACGGCATTCTCTCCCTTTACCACTGCTCCGGCATTGATCGACAAATTTCCCTGAGTATAGAGCGAGATCTCCCCTTGACCCGCGGCTTTTGAAGCAATGAGGCTGACATTGTCGCCGATAGTCATGGATGTTTTTGCATTCAGGTTGATGGCCCCGGCAGCAATGCTGCTCCCCTGCTCGATGGACAATTGCTCGGTAATGCCGATATCGCCCAGGGTGATCTCTCTGAACCCTTTGTCGAGAGATTCAGCGGTTACATAAAGATGGCCCTGCATTTCCTGGGGGAGATCCGCAGAGAAATCAAATCCCTCCGGAAGGGGAACCCTGGTTGACTGGACACTGACGTTGATGCCGCTCATGGACAGCACCCCACCCCTGAAACCATCAACAGGGGTTGCCTTCAGGGTCCCGTCAACAATGGTTGAGCTCCCTTTGAGGGTAATTGTTCCGGCGTCCCCGGTTCTCAGGCTGGCAACAGTGAAGTTACCTTCTTTGAGGACATCTTCGGCCCGTCGCACCTCGTAACCGCTCAGCTTTGGAGAGGAGACGGCAGTTCCCTGGTAGGTGGAGTAACCGGCAATGACATCATAACCTTCCTTTGTTTTGCCGATCTCTCCGCTGGCAACGGTGGTGCCGAGCGCTGTTACCATAACCGCACCCGGCAGAAACGCATACTGCTCGGGAAGAACCGAATAGACCCCCTCGCCGAAGAATTTGCTCCCCGAGAGATACACCGCGCTGCCGGGGAGCTTTACTGAATTGTCCGGCATGATCACAAAGCGACCGCTCTTCTTGAGCGGATCGTTACTGCCCTCCAGACCTTTCTGAAACAGATAGCCATAAAGATTGCCGCCACCGGAAACATCCAGTTGAGCGCCTTCACGGACAACTACCTCGTCAGCGGAGAGGGTCACGGCCTTATCCGGCGCAGCAGTTATCTCCACGCTCTTCTGCTTGGAATCCTTTTTATTTACGATCTGCCAGAACAGGCTGTTCACCTCACCAAATGCAACATCGGCCTCGCCGGCAGTCGTGGTCACGCTCCCATCGGCGAGATATATCCGCCCGGCAGCCGAATCGCTCCTGTTCTTCAGGGTTATGCTGCCGTTGGGCGCAGCCAGATATCCCCGCTGCTCAATATTTCCGACCGCATTGAGGGTCAGGCTCCCCCCGGCGGAAAAGATACTCCCTCCTACCTGGTATCCGGAGGGAAGCACCTTGATATCGCCTCCGGCTGAAATGGTAAAATCGGATGGCACTAGGCCGCTGTTCTGGTTAAGGGGATCAGACAGGTGCATCCCTGGATAGATGCGGGCAGCCGAAAGAAGCAGATTGCCAGAGGTTGCCAACGCTCCGCCCCACTCCCTGCTGGCGCCGTCAGGCAGGAGGTTGTAGCTGTCGAAAAGCCGCAGGTCGTATTTGATGTTGGCGCTGACATCGGAAAAACCGGAGAGCCTCACATCCCCTTCAGCATCAAGCCAGTCGGCTTTTATGGCAAAAGTCCCGGTCCCGGCAACAGCATCATGGTCTGCCGCAGTTTTGCCGTTTATCAGCCTGACCCACGGCGACTGCAGAGATACCTTGGCGCCGGTTGAGCCGATAATCTCAGGGGCGTTGAGCACCAGAGAGCGGCCGGCAGTAAAATCCAGATCACCTGAGAACGATATTGAATGCGGGGAGGTGAAAGTGAAGGCATCGAAGCCATTGGCGGTCAAACGGCCCAATTCATCGCCCGTGAGGGAAAAACCGTTCATCAGGCTCCGCGACGCCATGGAAAAGGTCCCGCCGGAAAGGATCGATTGGGTCTTGGTTGCCAGGAAATCGGCATCTCGAACCGCGCTCTCATAAAAACCTAGCGAGACCTCACCGGGCGCCCCGGCCAGGGTGTACGACAAGATCCGGCCCTGCGAATTCTTCATATACCCGGTGACCGGCGTGGAACCGGAAACGTCGATCAACGCTCCGGACTCCAGGGTCAGCGAATAACCGTCCAGCTTCACGCTGCCGCCGTTCAAGGGGGTATAGCCCAGCGGATTGCCGGTTATGATCGGTTTGGTATCCGGACGGTTATAGCCGCTCGCAAGGATTCTGGCCCCGCTACGCATGGCGAGTTCCCGCAGTCTTGCTGTCAGGGAGACTTTACCGGCCAAGGCCTTCAGTGTCCCGGCCATGGCGATTTCCGGGGCAGTCACCGCTATCTCGCCGCCAGGCGCCACCGTCACCCCGGCGCCGGCAGCTATTGTCAGTTTCGAATCATCCACATTGGGATCTTTAGTCTTGTCGTTGCGGGAGAGGAGCACCCCGGCGCCAAGCTTCACGGAAGAGCTCCCCAGAAGGTCGTCGGTGGTCTCCCACAAGCCGACGTTCACCGCTCTTCCGGGAACAGGCATTTCAAGTTTTGTCCGTGAGGGGGCAAGGGAGACACCGGCGGCAATGGTCAGGTCATGCTCACTGTTCAGTTCAAGCTGGCTAAAGCCGGTGCCAGCCAGGCGATCGTCGTCCAGTATCAGTTTTGAGCCACGGTCCCCCTCATATTTCGAAGGGTCCGGGGTTACCACAATTTCGCCGGCATTGAGAATTATTTTCCCACCGTTACTGCCAAGCAGGGAATGTCCTTTCAGGTTGCCGTCCAGGGTCAGGACCGATCCACCGATAGTAAGGGTGCCTGCCTTGGCGCCGGTTACCGCGCCAGCATCATTGATCAGGAAACCACCGCTCACATCCAGGGTCGAAGCGGCCTCAACCTTTACCCCGGACCCATCGACAGTCCGGTCGGTTACAGTCAGCTCCCCACCTGTCGTGTGCGCAACCCGGGCAAGATCTGCCGGCGATCTTGTGCCTGGGCTCTTGTCTACCCTTTCGCCGGCCACACTGACTAAACTGCCGCGCTGAAGGACAATCCCGGACGTCATACCCTCATAGCGTCCGTTGGGCTTATTATCCAACTCCGGGTAACTGGTGATATTGTCCTGGGCAACAAGACTGACCTTGCCTGCAGGTACGGTTATGGCGCCGGCATGATCGATGCTTCGGGCGGTCACTTTCAGGGAACCTGCGGGTGCCAGGTCGATACTTGATCCGGCCTCAGTCGTGAAACCCGAATTTGAATGGATGGAGAGTGTACCCAGTTTGGCGGCATTCAGTATCCCGCTGTCGAGAAAGGTGGTCGTGTCCGAAAAGGAAGCATAGGGTGAATAGAGGATGCTCTCGGCTCCGAAGTCGGATGGGAGCGGCACAATATGCTCCTTTACAACTACGCTCCCCAGTAATGCGTCTTCGGAAGACGCAATCTGGTCGCTCGGCGGCGAACCGATAGTCAGAACACCTGCCGATGGTTCTTTCACCCCCCTGCTGCTTTGCGTAGAGGTCACACTGTTTAGCAGTTCCGCGCTCTTGGTCTGATAAAGGCCACGCGTTACCGACCCGTCCAAACTCCCCTCAAGAGCCGCCTGCCGGGCTATGATAGACAGGGAACCGGCGTCGCTGCCTTCCTTATGGGCAGGATGATAGCTGGTCCGCTCTCCTACCCGGTCATAGATCAGTTCATGGGGGGCATTGGCAATGTCGTAACCCTTACTGCCTGAATAGAGCACCGTTGTGCCGTACACCCCACCCTGGTAATCGACCCCGCCCCCTGCAAACAGTATGGCTGAACCGTTGCGGGCAACCACCTCGCCGCTCCTGGCAGTCAGCGAGATGCTCCCGCCCCGGACGGCCCTTTCCTCTGCCGACATTTCCCGGCCGGTAAGGTATCCAGAAAGATCGCCGATGCCGGAACCGAGGTGGGCATCGAATTTTATTTTTTTGCCCTTGAGAATACCCGCTTTCTGGATCATCTCGTCGCGCAGGTTATCTGAGGTAAAAGTTGCCTCGACAAGGTTGGCCTCGGCAGGTTTGGATAGCCAGACACCGCTTACGCCGATCATACTGTTCTTGTCCAGATAGACCCTTTTATCAGCCGAGAGCGTCACACTGCCCGAAGGAGCGGCTATGGCACCGTACAGTTCTATACGGCTCACCGGGATTTTTTCACCATCTGGTACAGTTGCTGCCACAGGAATAAGTCCGGTCAGCTGGATATTGCCACCTTTGAATTCGAACGACTGATGCGCTGTCTCATCTGAATCAGAAACCGGGCTTTCTGTACGGCTGCCGGCGCCCAGCAAGATCTTGTCGGTAGCCTGGAGCTCAATGACCCCGTTTTTCTTTATTGCGGTCACAGCCCTGACGAGGCCGTCCTGGCTGAGGCTCTTGCCGTACATGCCGATAACACCTGCATCGGACAGCATGGACCCATAATTGACCGCTTCACCAGGGTTGTTCAGTACCTGGACCAGAACCTGGCGCTTGCCGCTTTTATCCGGTGAAAGGTCAACAGAATCTCCGGCAACAAGGCCTATCTGGCCCACGGGTGAAGAAATACTGCCGCTGTTCTCAACCTGGGGCCCCATGAGAAACACCGACCCAAGATCACCTGAACTGATAGTCCCGTGATTGCTGACAGCCCCGGCGGTTAGCGGCTGATCAGGGAATTGATAGTTATCCAGGTTAAATTTGAAAGTGCCGCCGCTGAGAAAGTCGGCATCCTTAAGATTGAGAGACGAGGCAATGAGCGATGAGACGTTCACTTGGGCGCCTTCACCGAACAGGATGCCGTTCTGGTTGATCAGGTAGACCTTGCCATCTGCCTTGAGGCTGCCGAAGATCTGTGATGGATTCCGGTCATATATGCGATTGAGTGCAGCCCAGTTTTTCTGGGCCACGCCGTTAAGTTTCTGGTCAAAGACCACGGTCGCACCACTGCCAATGTCAAAGGAGTTCCATTCAATGATGGCCTTTTCCCCCAACTGCCGTATCGTCAGTTGGTTATTGGCCTCCGAATCGACAGTTGCCCCCTGCAAAATGTTTTTAAGCGACGGCAGGGTCGACGATGCCGGTGGCGTCAGTATCGGTGCATTTGCGGTGGCGCGGTATACGCCGGGAATGCGAGGGGTCGAGGCCCCGAGAACCGGCATGGCGATACTGTCGATGATCAGAATCAGGGCTATTGTCTTTCTTAACATGGCAAAATCCCTTGCTGTTTAGCAGGTTGCAAATGATGATTAAAAGGAATACTTGACCTTGAACAGGGTTCTGGCGTCACCTTTTTGGGTGTTGGCTGCCGTCCCCGGGATGTCCCGGAGGGCAAAGGCGCCTTCAACCTGGTATTCCAGGTCCCGGAACATGGAACCGCGCAGACCGGCGCCGGTCCCCATCAATGTGAAGCTGGAGGTCTGGCCCGGCAACGGCTCCTTGACCCACAAACTGGCATGATCAAAAAACAGATAGGGAGTGATCTGGAACCATTTGGCCTTATCTGTCGCTACCAGGTCGGACACCATCAGCTCAAGCCCGCTCCTCAGGCCGATATCACCGGACGCCTCATTCTCGTAGTAGCCCCTGACACTTTCCATCCCTCCGGCGGAATACTGTTCATTGGAGATCAGCGGCTGATCGCTCAGTTGGCCGTCCACCTTCAGCTTGAGCTGAACCAGGCTCCCGAGCTTCTGCAACCGCTCGATCCCGGCAATGAACATTATGTAGTTCCCCCTGGCCCTGGAACGCTTGGCGTCAAACTCACCGCTGTCGGTGACCATGCCGCGGAAGGCCAGGTTGATGCCGACATTGAAGGAGGTCACGCCGACGGCGTCAGGAAGCGCTCCGCCATAGGCAATGGAAAACGGCAGATAAGTGATCTTGGTGGTAAAACCGCTGCTCTCCTCAAAGCGCTTGTAGTCGATGCCCAGGGTGAGGTTGTGGCTATAACAGCCTACCGGGATCAATGGTCGCAGATAGCGAAGACCAATGATATTCCCCTTGCCCAGGGTCTTGAACCCGGTGCCGAAACCGCCGGTGGCGCTGTCTGACAGTACGCCGTACAGCACCAGTTTCTGATCGGGATTCCATGGAAGCGGAGCGGTGTAAGAGCCTGAAAACACCTCCACTTCTTCCGGCTCTTGCGGTGAGGTCTGATACTGGACCGACAGGGAGTGCTCACTCTGCCAGAGGTTGTCATGACGCAACGCAGCATTAAGCCTAAGCTCCGAAGTGTTCAGGCTGTTGCGGTTGTTAACCTCAACGCTGCCGTGTATCGGCATCCGGTCAACAGTCTTCAACTCGAAATCGACCATCCCCGGTTCCTTTGACGGCGACATCCCCGGCGTCACCTTCAGGTCGGGATTGGCGTTGACCCTGCTGATCTCTTTGGCAATGCGTGGGACAAAGACCTGGTCACCGGTTGTAAAGGCAGGAAGCCGCTCCAGGATCATTTCATTGGAGAACCAGCTATTGCCGGTAACAGTAACCTTGCCGACCTTGCCTTCGATAACCTGCAGCAGGATCGCCCCACCCTCGGTAGACTGCTCCGGGATATTGACCAGCACCGCCGGGTAGCCGCCCTCGTGAAAAAACCGCTCCAACCGGTCCCTGGCGCCTTCCACATCTGCAGCGGTCTTGCCCTGGCCGGTCAGATCATCCAGCAGCTTGATCAAGACCGGTTCCGGGAAGATAGTGGCGCCGCTGATGATGAAGCTGCGGATTTCAAAACTGTCTTCCGCAGCCGGAGCAGCTTCAACCGGAGGCACCGGCTGTTCGGCTGCTTCAGCTGCGATCTCTCCTTCAAGCGGTTGGTTTGTCGGCTGCTCGGCAGCTTGGCAGATCGCCAGCGACAAAACATATATGCAGACGGACAACAGCAGGGATGAAAACTCTTTCACTCGTCTCATTTATTACCAGCCTCTTTGACAGCAACCGGCGCCGGGCCGGCAATAACTTCACAGAACAGTCGTTCACCGGCAAAAGGGTTGCCATAATCAATGGTAAAAGAGTCGTCTTTCACCGCTGAGATGACCCCGGCAAGCGGTCCTGAGCGGAGTAGCCCGTCTTTTTTAACCTGCAGTTCGATCGTATAGTGATCGCCCGCATCGTGGATGTTCGCCAAGCCGAAAGGGGTCACAAGGTCCTGCATGGAGTGCGGTGCGAATTTGAGCGTAACCTTTCCGTCAGCCATACTGGCGATACTCCCGGGCAGCAATGGATCAAAAATCACACTCTGGCCAATCTCAGGGGTCGTGCCGGTCAAGGTCCGAAACTCGTCGATGGAGATGTTCATCTCTTTGGGCCGCTTCCGGGTACGGGACATATCAAGATAACGATCCCTGTCAGACAGATTGGTCGGTGTCTCCGCGACAAGCTTCACCTTTCTCGGTTCACTGTAGGGGCTACCGATAATAGATGTTGCCAGACGCATGACTATCTCCTGTTCAAAACTGAGAACCCCTTCAGGACCGGGCTTCTCCTGTTCACCAATAGTCAGCTCGTAGGCCTGCACCGGATTTTGCGGCAGGTACAGACCAGACTTCTTCCTGCCCTCATCATTAGCAATTTCCTGTTGAGTAGTTGCCGCAATGCTGTCGTCAACCAAGCTGCAGGTATAGTTCAATTTTACCCGGTCACCAGACGCAACCGTCCGCAAAGGAGTTGACGAAGCGCACCCGCTGATCGTCACCAGGAGCAGTCCAGCAAGCATAACATTGCGTATTTCTGAGTGAATCATCCATACCCTCCTTTGCAAGCGACGGGACTATAGCAGCGGTTTGTTACAGCGGTACGACAGAACAATGAAAGTTGCTAAACAAGTGAAAGACGCCCTGGTGGCTAATGGCGCGACCCGCCGAATCTTCACCGAACTATTTATTTACTGCCATATCACTGCAACAATGGACTGCTATACACTCACCAGCATTGAAATCAGCAGAATCAACGAGCCCTGAAGCGGAAATTTCATTTCTACACAAATTTCAGGAAACAGTCGTTTGGCTGTAACAAAGAGCTGCTACGATTTGCGGCGCCTGGGAACAAGACGGGCCAGAGAGGACAACCAGTGGGCAGCGACAATAAAAACGAAGCACAGATCATCAGGATCTCGCGCAGCGACAAGCAGCACAAGCTGCAGGAACTCCTTACCGGCCTGACCCGCTCCGAGTTCACCGGCTACATCAAAGTGAACTTCAGTCAGGGTGGCATCGGCAGGATCGAAAAGTTTGAGGAGCTGCACCTTAATAAAGGAAGCGAATCCCGCTCTTAACCGCCGGCGCCACGTATTTAAAACTTAATCTCGTTTAAGAAACGGGTACTTTGCTGACCGGCCGTCCGGTAACAGAAAGCCCATATCAAGAGCCGCTGAAGCTGTCTCTGATATGGGCTTTTTTTGTTATGGCCCGGCTCATTTTTACGAAAGGGGGAATAACGGACAACATACTGAAGCAGTGAGCACTACTCGGAAACACCATGATGAAGGCCGCACGCCTTCACCAGACTTCAGATAAAGCCAAAATCCGGGTAACCGGATGACGGAAAGCCGACGGACCCGCAACAGCGGGTGGCCGGGTTGCCTGATGAGCACTGGGACAAAAAAATTTGCAGCAAACAATTGGCAGTACAACCCCAAACTCAATCAGGAGGAAGTAACAAATGAAAAAGCAGATCGTAGCACTCATCGCCGGCGCGATGATGACCCTGGCAGCAGGCAACGCAATGGCTTACTTCGAAGACGGCCATCTTATCCGTGTAATCAGGGACACCGGCAGCAACTCTGAGATCGCCACCGACCTCGGCGCATTCGACGTCAAAACCCTGGCAACCGCTCCTGTTTCTCTCACCGTCGGTAACGGCGCCAACGCCTTCACCAACTTTGCCAGCGCCGACTTCAGCAAGCTGTTTGTTGCCTACTATGCCGTGAATTCGGCAAACACCGACCTCTGGCTCAGCAACAAATCCACCACACCCACCGCAGCATCTCTGCTCGGCACCCAGTGGTCAAACGTAAAGGCGGGCATCGTCCCTACTTACATAGAGTACGCAAAAGCAGGAACGCAGACCTCTGTTTTGGCTACAAGCAATTCGAACGGCTACGTCTCTAAGCTCAACAAGGGAACCACCATGATCGGCCGTTATGCCGGCGCATTCGGCACAACCCCAGCCAGCGCGGGTGAGATGCAACTTACCGCACTGGCAACAGGTGGTCTTGTGCAAACAAACCTCTACTTCTGGGACAACCCCGGCTTGACAGGCACCGCCAACACCACCGGTAACAAAGTAGCCGTGATCACCACCCTTGCTAACGGCAGCACCGTTCTCTCTGGCGGTACTGCCCCTGTTGCAACCCCGATCCCTGCTGCTGCATGGCTGCTGGGCTCCGGCCTCCTCGGCATGGTCGGTATCCGCCGCAAATCGAACAAGGCTTAATCTCATACTTAGGAACTATTGGCCTCCCGGCAAACCGGGAGGCACACCAGACAACTACATTCAAAGGAGAAGAACATGAAGATCACCGTTAAGACACTGGCTACTGCTGCTGCAGTCCTCGCACTGGCAGGTGTTGCCAATGCCGCTACCGTTGAAATCAACGGCTACGGCGCCTCGGCACAGTACCCTTACTGGAAGGCCATGACCAAGAAGTTCCTCGAAGACGTTGCCGGCTGCTCCAAGATTGCCCCCAATGACGTCAAGACCGCTGTTACCAGCGATGACAAGCATTTCATCGCAGAAGGCAAGTCCTGCACTGCCTACGGTAATGACAACATCACCATCCGCTACTCTGGCATTGCATCTGCAGAATCGGTCCGTTCGCTGATGGGAACGACCAACCCTGACAGCTGCCCCACCGCCTATCAGCGGAAGGTAGCCGGTTCTGTTGCAGCACCCAATACCAAGGTCTGCAAGACCATCGACTTCGGCGCCTCCGACGTTGCTGGCGATTCCTTCGGCCAGACAACCAAAGGAGCCACACTTGGCCCCATGGGCACCGACTACGTGACCTTTACCGCCAATGCCGAAGATACCTCAGCTCTTACCCCTGCCAATCCGCTGGTAGTGCCGTTCGCGTTTTTCGTGAACAAGGCGGTTACCAAGAGCGTATGTAATGCCGGTTCACCTGTCAATGCTGGCAACTACTGCCAGGTCGAAACCGACTGCGGCGGCACCATCGGCACTACCACCTACTGTGACGGCTCTACCCAGAAGACCATCGACAACATCACCCGCGTCCAGGCAGTCAACCTCTTCAACGGCACTGTGAACAACTGGGCCGACTTCGGCGCCAACTACGCCAGCAAGCCGGTTGTTACATGTATGCGCCACGCCGGTTCCGGCACCCAGGCAGCATTCGAGAAGACCGTCATGTCCGGCGGCAATGCATGGGGAGGAAATATTCCTGTTGACCAGGTAGCAGGCAGGACCTATTTCGGCAAGTCTTCCGGCGACCTGATCAAGTGCGTAAACGGCAACTCGGTTGCCAGCCCTAACGGTAACGCTACTGTTGCAGCAATCGGCTTTGCCGACGCTGACCAGCCTCTCGGCGTTGCAAACACCAGCCAGAACGTGGTTCGCATCAACTACAACGGCGTTGCGCCGAGCCGCATCAACATCCGCAACGGCATCTACGATTACTGGACAACCCAGTGGATCTACCAGGTAGCCGGAAGCGAGAAGCCGATTGTTAACGACATGATCACCTTTGCCTCCGACCCGGCCAACATTCCTGCCGACAAGGCCGGTATGTGGGCATCTGCCGCAGAGATGAAGTTCAACAAGTTCACCGACGGTGAATTCATCGGCTTCTACGGCGCTGCCACCGAAGTGCTTCCGTAGTCCTGCCGATATTTTCTGTGTTACACCGAAGGGCCTCGTTTGAGGCCCTTCTTTTCATACTTCCGATCACACGGAGCTGCCATGAGAATCCCTATCCTGCTTGTCCTCTTATCCTTACTGCCGGTCGCAGGTCACGCAGAAACCAGGATCATTGAATATCCGGACCGGATTGTCGTGGAGATCGTCGGAGAATCGTCAAGCCAGCTCGAAAAGACCGATACGGAAGTTTCGCCATTCTCCCCGGCAAAAACACAACAGCCTGCAAACCGAGCCTTTGTCGATCCAGGTAGCGCCGACTACCTGCGGGAGCAAAGCAGCCAACTTCAGGATGAGCTTAAGCAGCTGAGGATCGCACCGGCTGGAGAATCTGCAGACGACCGGCGCCAGAGGCTGCAACGGGTGAGCGAGAAGCAGAAGGAATTGCAACGCCGCATGAGCGACCTTTCCGCCATACTCACCCAGTCAGCAAAACAGACGAACAAGTATCCATAACCCAGGAGTCATTATGAAACGATCAACTATGCTTTCCCTTTGCGCCCTCTTCGTTGTGGCGGCCGCCTCCGCCGCCCATGCCGATTACGCCGCTCCGGCAACCGGTGCCCTTGATGCATTAACTGCAAATGTGCTGCAGGAGATGCCGCAGCTGCGGACATTTTCCGAAATTGCCACAACTGGCGTGGCGTCCGCCACAGCACCGGTCAGCAGCACTGGTTCAATCGGCGGCAATATCACGATCACCCCGACCTCCGAGGTATCCGGCGGCATCAGCATTATCCCGATCATTACCAGTGCAGGGTCGGATCGGTACTTCTTTCTCGACTCAGGCGACGGCACCAGCGGCGGTCTCGGTGTAAGCAGCATCGGCGCCTCTTCACCGGCTGTCGTTTATCTCTCGGCCTCCCCGGCCTCGCCAAGCCCGGTTCCCCTGCCCCCGGCCGTGTTGCTGCTAGGTTCAGGACTGCTGGGAATGATCGGGTTCCGCAAAACTGCTTGAGACAACTAACCATATGCTCTGGATTGACTGAAATGATTGAAGCATAAGAATTTACATGGATATAGATGGATTAGATCAACAGGTACCTTGATTTAAAAGTGAAGCCTGTTATTGACCTTTATGAGGTGTGTTGGATAGTTCAACCAACATTATGCATGATCGCGATGAGATAAAATGCATATCTGAGTCCATACGAGGCCATAGTACCTTTGCTCTTAACTTTGCGATTTCTGATTACCTGAATTCCTATGGTGCCGATACCAGACCTCCGCCCGTATTTTTGATTCCCTGTCACCCACCAACAATTTTTGAGGCCGAGTATTTCCTCCCATTCTGATTTCCGCTGCTCGGTAATTGCTGGGTCTTCTTTCTCGTAGGGGAAATATACCAATTGAATTGTCTCAGGACTCACGCCAAGATTTTGTAGGACATCGATGTACTTAAGAGCCTTTGACGCCTCCCAAAAATGCAGCATTCTGCCTGTCCTCGCAAATGAGTAAAGAAAATAATCAACCTGGTCCAATATTTCACGTTTCTTGTCATCATCAAGCTTCTGGAACGTGGTAAGTATGCTGTCAGCTAAGGCGAGTTCGTCATCATGCATAGGGATATGTGGAAAACGGTCCTTATGAACTGTGTTATCGCCACTCCTCCGATTCCGGTATTTTGGATTGCTTGGCCTTCTCTTTGGCTGAGCCTTTGCTTCTTCTGGAATCTTATCGTCCGGGCTACCGGTTGCGGTGACTGATAGCAGCTCGTCGTTTTCCTCTTTGGGGTTCTTGGCCAGTTTTTTTGACTTAGGAATATAGATTTTTGTCTGACCGGTGTGTCTTGGATTGGCCCCCGTCCCTCTCCAAACTAGATTTCCGTTGAAATCAAATGTTTTTGGTTTGGCTTCGCGAGTTGTTAAATGCAAAACCCGTTCTGATGACAGAATCCACTGCAAGACAGTTTTATCTTCCAATTCTAGCTTGTTAGCAATTTCTTCAACTGATAATTTATTGCTCCGATGCAACTTAAGCACCTGCTCAATAGTCTCCCAGACTGGCACCGCCTTGGGTTTATCAGCAAATTTAATCTCCACGGCTATAGGTTCACGGGCAAAAGCTTGCAGTGGATCCGTCAGCCCACTTGATTTTTTGGTCAATCCCTTAAAATGAGCCTCCCAATCCCAAATGAAACCACCCGTTCCTGCTTTCCTTGATAAACGGTAAATGGAGGGTTGTGACAGCCCGGTTATCCCCATGATGGTCTCAATCTCATAAGTTTGAGTGGCAACAGACTGAAACAGCTCTCGTGACAGAAGCCAGTCGCAAAGGTGAAGGTAGCTGGTAAGAGTTGAACTGATTTCACCGTGTCCCAAGAGCAGAGACACGGCATAGATCGCTTTTCTGCCTAGGTTTTCGTTACCGAGCAATGCATTCCGGAGTTCGATAATACGATGATCGCTAAACAACGGATGATCAAGGAATGGGGCAGATCCACGCAGGCCAGCGCTATTTCCGACAAGCCTTACCAAAAGCCAATTGGCAAATGAATGCCGAAGATGGTGAAACCTGAGCGTGGCATCACCAGTCACCGCAGCCAGTCCGTAAGTAATTGGGTCAAATATGGCAGTCTCTCTCAACAGCTTTTGAGAATTAGTCGGATCGGTGAAAAGAAGGGTTTCATTGCTCGGATTTTCAATGCCATCCAACCATGAATATATCAATGACATCTCATCGTCCATCACCAATACATGGAGTGGCAGCCGACGGGTTGAACTCGGAGTCTTAAGGCTTCGTCTCGCTGTAGCTCGCAGCACCAGTTCCGGTTTCTGTCCCTTCTGAAGATCCTGAACCCGGATATAGTAAACTTCGTCTCGGCGCAATCCGCAACGGAACCCGAGTATTGCCGCAATGAGGGCAGCGGTGGCAACTGGCGGTCTTTTGGGATTCTCCCATCCCAGCATATTTTTCAGGAGGTCAAATTCTGCCGGAGTAACGAGATTTGCATCAACAGTGGTCTCGGGAGGGCCGGATCTGCCCTGGAAATATCCCGGTGGTATCTGCGGGACACCATAACCTCTGACAAGATAATTATGGAAATGGCCGATCCTGGGCTTAGCATAGTTTTTCTCCGTCTTGGATCTAATCAGCTCGATGGCACGGTTATACCGCTCAATAAAATCTCCAACTTCCATTTTCAAAAGATCATCGTTTTCAAATACCAGCAACAGCACCTGTCCAATAGACCCCAGATACCGCTTCGCTGTTCCCGGCTTGTATCTGGATTCTTGCGCCAACAGCAGGTCAGTCCATTTCATTAGCAAAAAGAGAACCGGACCAAACCGGCCTTCATGCATCCTGGCAACGTCTGCAAGCTCAGCTCTTAATTCCTTGTTCCTTTTTTTATAACCGTAGTTGTCGGCAAAAATGCGCCGCATCTTTCTCAGAATTTGCTCCTGTTCGTAAAGCGGCCCTGGATCGGCAAGTTCAATATCCGCCTTTTGGGCATCTTCTTCAACCTGATCTGACTCATCATCTTGCAATCTTGATCGGGGTATCGCTTTCCCGGTGCAGAGACGTGCCCAAGTCTCTGGCTGAAGGGATACAGATTTGATACCCCCTCTGGCGTATGATGCGAGGAACGGCGGGACCTTAAGACTGAGACCGGTTTCAGCCATATTAAGTAACCCGCTAAGACTGTTTGGAATACCGTCTCTGGTTACACCTGCATACTTAAGAAATTCAACGATCAGATCATAGGCATTGGGGAGTAGATGTAAGTTCTTAAGGTCGGGGTCAAGAGACGATTTCCAGCGGACGACCAGTACCCTGGTCAAGGGGTCGGCAAACCAGCGCCTTGTCATTAATATCTGCTGTTCGGCGCTCTTCTTCTTGTAGTTCTTTTTATCTAATCTCTCATCACGCGGATATTGCCAGGCTTTCTGCATCTCGAACCAGCAAAAGTCACCATGAGTTCTAATACGATCAGATATCGAGGCTATCCATGGTTCAACCCAGGCGCCATCAAGAAGTCCCCCATTCAAAATAGCTGACAGGACCAATTGACCTATTCGTTGCCTGCCGGTCAGCGGTTGTGATGATGATAGTGACTGAATAAACGCCTTCTCAATGCGCCTGAGGCAATGTAACTCTTTGAATTTGTCCGGGGTGAACCTTGCGGGCTCACGCGGCATTCCTACCGGTATCTGGGGAATTGCTACATCCCACGAAAGGCATTCTCTGCCCTTTTCAAGGCCAGTGGCTAGAAAACGGACCAGCATTATGTATTTGCCAGCTGTTAGCGTTTCTCGGAACGGGGCAAGGACCGTATTTACTTGTTCTTTAGTTATTGCTGCGTATTTTGAACCTGCGATTATGTCAGCAGGGAGCGCTTGTACCAACTTTTTCTTATCAGCATAAATGATATTCCTCCCCACATTTTCCTCAGGAGGTTTGCCGATTAATCTCAGCCATAAACTGGCGATTTCGACATCAGCCATTACTTCTCCCGAGTCCGCTTTCTTTTGTCCAGCCAGCCTCTTCAAGCAGCGGCACAAGATGTTTAGACAGTTCATCACGGTAGACCAACGGAGAAAGTCCGGAGTAACGCCCCCAGGGCTCGACACCTCTTTCCCAGTGGCCGAGAAAGGCCTGGATCACTTCCACAGGACAGCCGCTCTGCAAAAGGTTTGTTCGCAAAAAATGGCGGTTGCTGTTTATGGGTAACGGGTACTTAATTCTTCCAAGAAGTTCCTTGAGGTAGGATGGCTGGACGGGAAGATTGTTTTTGTTCTTTTGCAGGAGAAAGAGCGCTGGGTTCACCCTATTGGTCTGACGCCCCGTATACGCCTTTTCCCGAGAATTGAAGAATAGTTGCAGATTGTGGCCGAAAAGCCAGCGTTGCAATGCTGCAAGGTGCGAATTGTACAAATCAATCTGCTGCATGCAGATTTCGGGCAACCAAACTATCCTGGCGTTGTAAAATGAGTCATCGTCTTTGTCGGAAATTACCGCGAATCCGGATTCTCGGTCAATTTCTGCTTCTTGGAGTAACGGGTCATGAACTGCTCTGAATCCAGTAGCATAGCCAATCAGCATGACCGTATAAACTGTCATCGCGTTGTGCAGCTGAATCTGTCGGTCTTTTTCTACGTTTCTCGCATCGTGCAAACGGGTGTGCAGTTTGCAAACAAGATCTTTAACTGTATCGGTCTTGGGCACAAATCTGCTACCTACATAACGATTACTTGTTTTTCTGTCACTGAATAGGTCTTTCCTTAGTCCTGCATCGGCAAGAACCGAGTTGCAGGCTTGGGCGTAAATCCCCTGCAATCGTTCGATTGAGTTGGATGTATAATGCAATGGCACCCACCCTAAGGGGTCATTCCTTCTTGAAATCGAGATCGCCGCCGTGATATCGGAACCGGGCAGTTGGGCAATGAGCCCATGCAGATGCATTGAGACCCGTTCCAGGGACAGACGCCCACCTTTCCGTCGACGAATATCCTTCAAAAATTCTTTTGCAGCCAGGTCATACTCAGCCGACTCTCTACTGAATATCCTCGCGGGAAAGAATGGCTCGGGAAATTGCATGAGGTGCGCAATCATTGTGTTAAGTGCCGACACTGGGATTGGCAACTCATAACGCTTTGCGATAGGCAGAGTAAGTGGCGCCAAAATTTTATCTGGAATAACCTTTAACTCAGATACACGTGGTTTGACAATCCATCGATGGCCAGAGTCATTTCCGGCAAGCAAGATGCCGATATCAGTTTTACAGCGTTCTTTACTCGGGACGATGACAACATTTCGTACATCTTCAGCCGTAGCCGACAGCCAGAAAGCTATCGTAAGGAACGCGGCAAGTTCACGGCTTCCGACCTCGCCGTATTCCCTTTTTATCTTCATTTGAGAAAGATCATTTAGCCCTTCAAGGAAAGTTGCCACTTCATATGCCGTCAATCTGTCCCAGTCAGTCGGCAGTCGCTGGTTGCTCATAGCAATGGCAGAAGCCGCCCCTACCGACATCCTTCGACGCTGTTTTTCACTCAACCCTCCGGATGGATCTGGCCCTGAGCGATCGAAGACCGCAAACTGGCGGGAGGAAGCAAACTCTTCTGTGCAAGTCAGATTATGCTTTCGCTCAGCTATATCTGTTTTGTTTCCTTGTTCGACACTCAGCAGTGTTATTGAATCCATTGAGCCCGAGTCGTCATCAGCAGCAAACGAAATCACCTGCTTGCTGTTACTGAACGATCCACGAGAACGACGGATTACGGAAATGCCCTTTCCCCTGTCTCGAACAGATATTTCCCGGAGAGCAAGTTTGATGAGGTGTGGTATGGGGCTAATGTGTTTGTCGATTGAGAATGAATCAACGATGTTCCGAAAGTCTGCTAACGACATTGCTCTATCCGGAAAAGCCATGAGTGTCTCTTCAAACTCTGGTCGAGCCAGCTTTCTCACTGCCAGACATGCTTTCTCCTTGGCGCTTTCAGCCTTTTGCCGTTTCCCAAGGCCCAAGGTCTGAAGCTCCAGATAAAGTAGGCAGAGATATGCCTGCACTAGTTCATACCTTCTGGAAAGTGCCTCATCGGGCTTACGGCACCAGAGGGCTACAAACAGGGGGTGAGTACCGAAAAAATCACGATAAGGGGGCTCGTAGGAGGATTTACCTGGCGCACAAAAATCTTGGAGGACTGTTTCAATCTCTCTGCAATTGGCAGTGATCATTTCACAACAGTGAAGCCAAGCCGACAGATTCGCATGGAGAGTACTTCTTGTCTGACTGCTAAATCCCCCTGCAAACTTTAAACTGATATATTCTAGGTGCTGAAAGATTTTAACTAGATTCTCGGCTATCGTAGCAAACGCAGCATACTTCGGCGGAGGGTCGATAAAACGCATTAAGCTTTCAAAATCGCCTTGTTTTACCCCACAGTGCTTAAGGGCATCATAAAGTGTGGCAGAAAAATCTTGATAGGAGACTTTTGATTGCAAACTGCCTTCTCCACAATATTACAAATTCTCGTAGTTAAATTACTTCAACGCATTTTCGATAAACTGATGGTAGTATTCAGAAGCCATTTTTATTTTTTCAATGTCTTTAGTTTGTAAGAGATCCGCATAGATGAGTAACCACGGAACCGTAATCCCGTCTGTCTCAAGTTCTTCGCCATGCCAAAACCGTTCGAAGATTTCAATGTTCCCGTGCGAGTCTTGCTTAAGTCTGTTCTCTTGAATCATTGATTTGAGTTCATGTCGGGTCGCATAGATAACTACGGATTCGGTCGGTTTGGCTGTATAGGCTAAAAGTGCTAGAGATTGAGCAGTAGTCATACTACTACTCGTATATTTCGAAATTATTTTACCAAGCTTACAGAGTGCTGCTTCTCCGCTCCATTGGGCGCTAGAAGGCTTCAACTCCGCATTGAGCATCCAGTCATTATCAGCCTTGAACCGCCCCAGCAACAATTTCGGACGGAGATGTTTATTATACGCACTTACCCAGCTTTCCAATAGTTCCGTTCTGTTAACCAAAAGTTGCCGCTTATCATTCGTGTTCTCAATGTATCCATCGCGCTCCAACTCCTCAATTGCTATCAGTACTTCTTCAAGAGTAGTCCCTGTAATTTCGGCAAGTGCCTCATAAGCGTGTTCAACATAGTCTGGAAATAATAAAAAACTATATATCAACTTGAGTTTACCGGCATTGGAAAAAGCTATGTCCTTGGGAGTTTGCTTCGGTATCTGAGAGATTAACCGTTTCTTGGGCTTACAGAGGGTCGAAGGTGCAACATCAAGCACATTAGCAAAGTCTTGTATTGATTTAACCTTCCTCCAAGCCTTATCCTGTAGACTGTTCGTAAGCAACTGGTAACTGTCTGCAAGCGAACCACCAATTCGAAACAGGATCGGGGTAACTGACAGATTCAAGTAACACAAAAGCTCAAGGGTTTCTTTCGGTGTGTGCCGATCAAGAACCCTTACCGGGATCTCTTGGTGAGGACTCTTATAAACTAAGGAAGCAGCCTGGAAAGTCCGAAAACCTGCAACAATGTAATAGCGTCGTCTTTGCTTCGCCACAACATAAATTGGGTGGATTTCAAGCAATAGCTCAATTGCCTCTATTGAAAGTTGGTCGAGATTTTTGAGGGTGTAGATGCCATCTTCAAATTCCAATGGCCGATTTTCGAGCCCCCCTGAATTACTTAATTCATTCAGATGCACATCTCGTCTGGCATACTCTAACTTCCCCAAGAATATCTCCCCTCCTTTACAAAAGTTTCTCGCAAAAAAGTATACAATAGACCAAGGCAATGTTCATTATTTTGAATATTTTTTTCTTATTATTGAGCCCATTATTTTGGACTGGTGGGATACTATATGGTTTTAAATGGGGAACTCAGATGATTATTCAAATAGTTTTTACTTAATAATATAAGCAAGTTGAATAATTTTAAACCGGTTAATGCATTACTATAAATTTTTTAAAATTTACCTTCACACGGTAGAAGTCACTGGTTCAATCCCAGTATCGCCCACCATAAAAAACAAGGGGTTAGCGAAAGTCGCTAGCCCCATTTTCTTTCGTGCCCATTCCTTGCCCATCTAGCCAGTAGTTTTGTCAGGGAATTAAAAAATATATACTTTATGTTGAGGTGGTATAGAAAAGCCCTTGCCGGAGTTGGTCGCTAGCAAGGGCTTTTGTTGAGGTCGTCAGGCTCAGATTCGAGCGAACCCTACCCAGCCATCCTTTATTTTTTCCCCCACAGCGGATCATCAGCGAATTGCTGCCAGATTCGCTCTTCCGGATTCTGTTCGTAAAACTCATTCTCGGCAAAGAAGAAGCGGTATTCAGTAACATAGTCGAGTATAACCCGGTAGGCGGCATTCACCTGTCTAATCATCTCCGACTCATTCGTATTGCCGGTATCCGGGTGATGTTGTTTCACCAATTCCTTGTGTCGGGCCTTTATCTCCTTCAAGGTTGCCCGCTCACCCAAGCCCATCACCCGGCGCGCTTCTTTCAGGTCGGCATAGGTCATGGCTTGATTCCCAATACCTGAACTACGGATGCCAGGCCAGTATGTCCCCGTCCCTCCAGCACTTCCCGTTCCATTTGAACAGCATGCACAAACTCCAGACCGGCAAGTTCCTGTTTCAGGTCATCCAGCGACATGAGCATGTCGAGGGATTTGGGGCCTCCGGTGTCGTAGGGGAGTTGGTCCTTGCTGAACGCCTCCAATACAAAGGCACCGCCAGGTTTCAGCCCCCTGACAGCTGCCTGATGTAAAGGAATGCGGATCGCTGAAGGCAGGTGGCAATAGATGGCGACGATTCCGTCCCACACCTCCGGTTCTATTTCAAAGGCACTCAAATCAGCATGTATCGTGGTTATGGTAACACCACGCTCTAAAGCCAGTTTCGCGGCCTTACGCAGACCGACTTCCGATCCGTCAACTCCGGTCACCTGATACCCAAGCGATGCCAAATAGACGGCGTTTCGCCCTTCACCCTCTGCCAGTGAAAGAATTCTTCCGTTCGGAATTCGGTCTACTACCGATACCAGAAACTCATTCGGTGCAGTGCCGTATGAAAAACCCGGCTCGCTGTAGCGTTCATTCCAATTCATGAATCGCATCCTTTAACTATCAGTTATTGTAATCGCTGTTCTCTTCGCCAGTGATACGACCATCGCTTACCTGAAAAATCCGGTCGAATCCTTCCACCATTCTATGGTCATGCGTTACGACCAGAATCGCCGAATGGTTCTCAACTGCGAGCGATTTCAACAGTGACATAACGTTTTTCCCGTTCTCGGTGTCCAGCGCTGCAGTCGGTTCATCGGCCAGAATTACCTTAGGCTTGTTGGCCAAAGCCCGGGCGATGGCTACCCGCTGCGCTTCGCCACCGGAGAGAGCCGTGGGATATCAATACAGCTCCTTTATAAACTTCTCAACCGCTTTAAAATATGAATCTGTGTTTGCAACCATTATGGAGTTGTGATCGCCCCTGTCGAATATCAGCTGTTCCTTCGGCTCGTTAGCCCATTCATAGAGGCGTTCAGCGTGGGAAACATTTACAAGATCATCATTCCAGGTATGCATGATCAGCGTCCTGCCTCTGAAGGACTGTATCTTCTGTTTCTGATTCAAGTGAGTATCTACTGCGGTTCTCAGCGATTCCATTGTTGCGCCTAGCTGATACGGTTCTACTCTTACCAGTATTCTTTCCAATGGATCAGCCAAACCGCTCTCAACGATCAGTCCGGCGGCATAGGGGTAAAGGGATGCACCATGAACAGCATACAGCGATCCGAGTGACCGTCCGAATAAGATAATTTGATCAGGCGGAACACCGCTTGCTTCAACTATCAGTTTTACATCTGCAAGCATGGCGACAAGTCCAGGTTCACCGCTCGACATGCCGTAACCCCGAAACTCTGCCAGAAACAGGTTGGCGCCCATTTCGGCAATCCGCTCCTCGAAATCACCCAGATAATCGGCAACTGTCTCGCCGTTGCCGTGAAAATGGATTATCGTCGGATAATCGTCCGATATTTTACGATACCGGCAGCCAAGCCTGTAATCAGTGCCATCGACATAGAATGGGTCGTCAAAGTGGTTGGGCCAGGGGTAAAAGTATCTGGCTGAGAGCACGGGATGATCGAGAAACGGATCGGTCATGAGCGTAACGTGAGGAGAACCATGCCGGAATCTGGATCAAGCTCCCGAACAGCATTGACATCTAGGATTTCAGTGATGACTACTTCCAGCACCAGGAAAGTTTCACTATCTTCACGGAGGCAACCTCCCTTGACGCTGTCGCCTTTTGCGTATGAGCCATGAAAGTGTAATTTCGGCTGATCCTCGTACCAGAAAATGGTGCCGAACCCCGTCGCTTCGTGACTTTCAGACAACTCACGCCATACCGGCACCGGCGGCATATCTTCAGACTCCGGCCCGACAACGTACCGTCCCCGCCTGATGCCGCCAACGATACTGAAGTAAGCCGCCCGAATGTTTTCTTTGCGGCAGATGTCGGATACTCCACCGATTATATCTTCACCGTCAGTAAAGCGGGCGACAACAATTCTTCCCGATTTCCCTACTTGATACTGCATGTTCCCTCCCATTATTCAATTTGGCAGGCTACTGATTCAGTGCAACCTTGCCAACAGGGGCAATGTAGATAACAAACTCATCTTTCCCATCAACACCGATAAGGTCGTCGGCAATTGTCTGATTATAAGCGGCAATGGCACAGGTACCGGCACCAATCGCTTCACAGGCAAGGTAAAGATTCTGACAGGCGTGTCCTGCGTCAAGAGCTATCACTTTGTAGGAAGCTTCGGCATATCGCCATTCGGTACGTTCCGGAATGACGCTCCAGATGAAGCATATAGCTGACTGCCCGGCAAAGCTCTGCCCGTGAGTTGCTGCGGTGAGATGTGAGGTAAGGTTTTCTAACTGTTTCACTAATGCAATTGAGTTGTCTAGCGGAAGGTAGCGGTAAATCCCTGATTCAAGGCCTTCAACCCTTTGCACTGCCAGATAAGTCTCGAAGGGATGACGGCACCCGGCTGAAGGAACGGTACGGAGAACAGCGGCTTCGTGGAGTTTTTCCCTGACCCCTTGAACTGACCAGAGCAGAAATGACAACTCTTCGAGCGAGAGAGAATCTTTGGTGAATTTACGGTGACTCTGACGGTTGGCAATCGCGGTTAGTAAATCACAGGATGGAATATTCAAGAAATCCAGTTCAGGGAGCCTGATTATAGTGGCGTTTTCTGGCGCTGGTTTCTGTATCGCCGGAGGCGCATATCCCTGACTTTGCTCTGTCAGATAGAAGTTCACCTCTTCCCGTATCCTGTCGGTCAAAAAGTATCGACCGGTTTCAGTCGTTATGGATGGCTTCTTCATGACTCTTTATCCACGTTTAGGTCGTTAAGCTCAACGATCCAGTAAATCTGTTTATGCGTAATCTCAATTTATTGGACGATATTGAGAACTTTTTCTTGGCTCCGCCAACAGGATTCAGCAATAAAATTAGCAGATATCATACATTTCAATTACAGCCTATTACAGTCATATTTTAAGAACCCCAGCAATCTTCGATTGCAGATAAATTTTAAAGGAATTCAGTTCAACCGACATTATGCATGATCGCAATGAGATAAAATGCATATCGGAGTCCATACGAGGCCATAGTACCGTTGCTCTTATCTTTGCGATTTCTGATTACCTGAATCCCTATGGTGCCGATACCAGACCTCCGCCCGTATTTTTGATTCCCTGTCACCCACCAACAATTCTTGAGGCCGAGTATTTCCTCCCATTCTGATTTCCGCTGCTCGGTAATTGCTGGGTCTTCTTTCTCGTACGGGAAATATCCCAATTGAATTGTCTCAGGACTCACGCCAAGATTTTGTAGGACATCGATGTACTTAAGAGCCTTTGACGCCTCCCAAAAATGCAGCATTCTGCCTGTCCTCGCAAATGTGTACAGAAAATAATCTACCTGGTCCAATATTTCACGTTGTATGTCATTATCAAGCCTCAGGAAAGCAGCAAGTATGCTATCGGCTAAAGCAACATCGTCATCATGCATTGGGATATGTGGAAACCGGTCCTTATGAACGGCGTTATCGCCACTCCTTCGGTTCCGGTATTTGGAATTGCTTGGCCTTCTCTTGGGAAGCTGAGCCTTTTCCTCTGGTATCTGATGATCCCGACCTTCTGGTCCGATGACTGAGAGCGGTTCGTCGTTTTCCCCTTTAAGGTCCTTGGCCAGTTTTTTTGACTTAGGAATATAGATTATTGTCTGACTGTTGTGTCTTGGATTGGCCCCCGTCCCTCTCCAGATAGGATTTCCGCTTGTCTGAATACGCCTCATTGGGCCAGTATTTGCTTGGGCGGTCACAGATTGGTCAGTGCCTGCTCTGCTTCCACCAGGACCCGCCACAGATCCTCGCTCTCCCCCATCCCCACCTTGATCAGATAAGCGGCTATCGACAGGTTGGTGCGTGCCCGGAACAGTTCCACCTGACGGAGAAAACCTGCCGCTAACCCGCCACGTTCCTCCTCGTAAATCTGCAAAAAAAGCTCATCGGACAGCGCGGCCAGGATATCCGGATGATGGAACAGCTGGTTGCGAAACTGTGCCAGGAAGCATCCCACATCAAAGGCTGGGGGCAGCAGCAGCGAGCTCTCGAAGTCAATGGCGGCAACAAACAGGGTTGACCGGTTCTCCTGGCTATCCTGGCCGATAAAGACGTTTTTCGGGTGGTAATCGCCATGCCCCTGCAGCAGGATACCACTGCCGCTGGCCAGAAGCAGCCGTTCTTCGGCCAACACCCGTTCCACTAGGTCGCTGACCTTGCGGGCATGCTTGTGGCCGGTATCGGTGAAGCGCCCCAGGTAGCGCGCCAGCCGCTGCTCCTCGCGCGGCAAAAACTCGTCCGCCGGGGTCAGCCGGGCCTGCAAGGAGTGGAGCCGTGCCAGCCAGCGCGCGGCAAGCTCATAGTATTCTTGCCAATCATCGGCAGGAGAGGAAACAAGCTTGTCAAACAGGGATTTTCCCCGTAGCCCCTGCTCGATAAGCGTCCGTGAGGCAGGGTCGGCATCAATCGGTTGCGGCACTCGGTAACGCCCTGCGGCAAAGCCATGATCCGCCAGCACCTGCGTGATCCGAAAAGCCCGTTCTGCGCTCCGCCAGCGCAGATCACTGTCAATGGCCCGGATGATGATCCGTTCCCGCTGTTCGTCCTGGCCCTTGGTGCCGATGGTCACCTCGGTCACCAGTGCGTGGGCGCCGGAGCGCGGGATCTCCTTCAGGAACGGCCGGCAGCGGCCCAGCCGGATCTCCCTGGCCAGTTCCACCACCGTAGTCACCGGGTGATCGAAGATCGTCGGATAGACCCCGGCATAACCGCTGCCATGGGTATCGGTGCCGGCAATGGCAGTGAAGCGGTAACGGTGCCAGTCCTGCAGCGCCCGACTGTTGCCGCGCGCCGTGTGATTGGTGTTGAATATTTCGATCCCGTCGATGAGCGGGTCGATGAGATCATCCGGCGACGGCGTCCTGGTTCCCCGGTAGGGGTGGGCCCAAACCAAAGCCGCCTCGGGAAACAGCCTGCGTACTTCTGCCAGCGATGTGCCGCGGTCCAAAGACTCAGTTGCTCCGTACACCAGAACATCCCCCATTTCGGCGCTGCGCAGCTCCTGTCCCGCCAGGATCAGGAAATGATCCGGCACCTCCGAACTGCGCCGAAGCTGTCGCAAGTCAGACTCGGTCCAAAGATAATGGTGATCGGTTAGCACGATCCCCTGCAATCCCTTAGCAAAGACCTGACGGACCAGCTCAACTGCAGGTACCGAACTGCAAGGTGAATGCTCGGCAGTATGGCAATGCATCTCGATCAGCATGGTATGTCCTAGGTTACTAAATTCACTATTTAAATCTACTATATCAGACAATCCAAAACCGTCACTTCTAAAGCCACATCTATCCGAGAACCCCACCGAACCAGGGGATACAAAAGGTAAATGGCGGAGAGTAACTGTCTATGATCAGGCTTGAAGGGAATTGCAGACTACAACATTCGACAAGGGGGTGGTGACAATGTGAAAAATCCTGCTACACCACCCCACCAGCAAATCGGAGAGAAAGGTCTGTCCAGCGGCAGACAGCTGAATACAAACTTCCAGTTGTTTATTTCCAAAGCCACAATGCCTGGCGTACGTAAGGTATGGCACGAGGGTCAGTTGGATTGAGATTCAAGTGTGCTATTTCTGCCTGATCAATGCTGTCGTTGATTCTAGATTGTTGCTCATCAGTAATCGGGTTGAGCAACTTTGGCTTTTTACGCTTATATTTAATTATAAATTTGTTAGGATCCATAATCTACTCCTTTTAAAGTTTTGACTCGTTATGACCCGATCATTCGGAAACTTATAAAAAGCAGTTACCGTGCCATCGAGCACACTCTCAATTAATCTCTCATATCAAGCTGTTACCCAATAGCTGCAATAAATTTAGAGCAACTTTATCTTGCTAATCTGGATCGTAAAAGAAGGCAATAACGTCTAATTGGGGAGTTAAAGAGAATCAACACATATTGCAAAAGCAACAAATGTTGAGATTTCGGTAAAAGTGAATAGTGTAAAGCTAAGTCTCACAAACAAAAACCCCGCCTGAGCGGGGTTTTTGTTTGTGCGGTGTATTATTCTTCTAGGCAGCAGCCTGGTTGCCTCCGCCCTGCATCGATTCGATCTCGTCAAAGGTGAAGACCTTGTCGATATTGAGGATCATGATGAAGGTCTCGTTGTGCTTGCCCATCCCTACCAGAAACTCGGTGTTGAGCTTGGTCCCGATCCGCGGCGCCGGCTCGATCTGCTCCTGCTCCAGCTCCAGCACTTCCTGCACTGAATCTGCCAGGGCTCCGACTATGGAGGTGTCGCCGTCAAGAACGATCTCCATGACGATGATGCAGGTGTTCACGGTCTTTTCCGTGGCGCTCATCCCGAATTTCAACCGCATGTCGACTACCGGCACAACGCTACCCCGGAGATTGATAACACCCCGCATGAAGTCGGGCGTCTGCGGTACTTTGGTGACAGTGGTAAAATCCAGGATCTCTCTTACTTTGGCGACGTTGACTGCAAATACTTCTTCGCCCAGTTTGAAGGTGAGACACTGCATGGTTTCTGTTATCCCGGCTATGCTCATTGAACTGCCTCCCATCTACTCTGTTCTGAGTAAAGTCTCCGTTAATTGCTAGAATTTCTCAAATTCCTTGTCCAGGTTGTCTTTACCTAGATTCAGCCCAAAACCGCTGTCGTTGACCGCCATTTTATGCTGGGCGGGGTTGGCTAACAGTTGCTTAGGCTTGGCTTTCTCGAGTGGTTTGACTTGGGAAGAGCTGAGTTGCGGCCGTTGAATCTTGACATCGGCCATGTCGAGTTTGAAGAACCCTATGGAGTTGATCAGCTGGTCGGCCTGGCTGGAGAGACCGGTGGCAGTGGAGGCCATCTCTTCGGCTACGGCAGCATTCTGCTGGATGACCTGGTCGAGCTGCTGGATGGCTTTGTTGATCTGTTCGGCGCCGGTGTCCTGTTCTTTGCTGGCGGCCGAGATCTCCTGAACCAGTTCGGCGGT